>NZ_JAOVFN010000003.1:0-115207 GCF_034650275.1 Acinetobacter sp. IRS14 | reverse complement strand
ACCTTGCGGCGCTGGAACCTAAATCCAGTGCGTCTACCAATTTCGCCACGCCCCCGATGGCTGTGTATATTAGCGATAAGAACTTGCAGTGACAAGTGTTTTTTTTCTAAAAAAAACTGACCGTGTAATTTGTATACAGAAACTAGACCAATGATTTTTATCAGATTCAAACTGTTTTTAAGCAATTGATCGCTTCAGCAGCATTTGAGAATCGATTTTGCCGCTTTTTTTGCAATAAACCCGAAAGTAATGGATAAAAAATCATAAATTGTTTGGGTAATTGAATGGTTAAATTTTGGCAATGCAATACTGCCCACTCATAGTAACTCCATGCTTCTAAGCGAGTTTGAGTTAACCATTCATATAGAACAATACCAAATGCATATAAATCACTTTGTACATCCTTACACTCCCCTCTAAACAGCTCTGGAGCCATATATCGTGGTGTAGCATCCATTCTTGAATCTGAGCTCGATATAAGTCGGGCTTTCTCAAAATCAATTAAATAAGGATTTTGCTCAAACTTCCGAAAATGTTCTTTCTTAATATCTCCATGAATCCAACCAAATTCATAGAGTTCTGCGAGCTTATCTAGTACGGACCAAATCTTATGATATACATCAGTTAAATCCGCTTCATGAGACAATGAACCAAACCACAAATCAGTATTAGGTAAAACTAAAACCCTACCTAAAGAATGGTTTAATTGAGGAATAGCACCGATTTCGATTAAGTTATGAGGTAAAAGCCACGCGGGTTTATTATGAGTAATTTCTTCGTAAAACAATTGTTCATGAATGAAATCTTGCTCACTTTGAACATCTGTTTCAGGTAAATGATATTTTAACCAATAGTCTTTGTTATCTATGCTGCATGTCCATAGATACCGCCCTAAAGCGGCACTCGCAGGTTTTGTCACACTTTTTAAGTTTTGTATATGCGAAGCAAAATCATGCTTCAGCATAGTAAGACTCTGGCTGTTGCTGCTTTTCTTCAAAACGCAAAACTTCTAAACAATGTTGAATCGTCTTGCCAATACGAGCATGGGTCTCAATCGAAGAAATCTTTGGCCAAGTCGCACGTTCCCCTTCTCGCTGTAAGCGTTTAAACAAATGTGGACGTGGGTTTTGCAAAGTATAGGTATAGTGACTCAAGCCATATTTAGCAATGATATTCACATCACCATAATAACGCTGCCCCATTACCCCATAGCCATGATCAAGTAATCGTCTAATCGGAGAAATAGAACCAAGTCTTTGACGTGTAAAGTCCATAAGTCCCATGGATAACACTTTACCTTGACGTCTTAAAATCCGTTCAGGCCAACTTAAAACATCTTTACGAAAGCGGTCTGCATCATTTTGCATAAATGGAACAATATGTGGGTTCACCTGACTGGCAATGGTGTAATTCAAGTTATAAAGCCGCGCCATTCTTTCTTGCGGGAAATCATTTCTTACACTGCCATCTACCCATTTTGTGTTTGCCATGTAAGGCGTGTGTTCACCGTCATAACGTTTGCTGGTTAAACGCACGGGTGGAAATAACACAGGTACAGCACATGAAGCCAACACAGCACTCCACACTAAAACATTAGGAGTCATAATGGCATTCATGATTCGCGGGTTTTCTGTTGCATCATAGGGAGCAACTGCCACATTAATGTTTAAACCAGATTTTTTGAAAGCCTCTTCAAACGTAAGATCACCCAGATTTTCAACAAGAAACTTTTTCAAATAGTGCACATCGGCAATTCCACCATTTCCTTTAATGAGTTCACGAAGTTTTCTAAAATGAAAAGCATCACTAAAAAATTGTTCTCCATTTAATAAATTTTGAACATCTTCACTGGCAGAAGTTCCGAGCATACCCGTCATAATTGCCCCTGCACTTGAGCCAGACAACACTTTAGGCATTAAATCTTGTTCAATTAAAGCTTTACATACCCCAGTGTGAAAAAGGCCTAAAGTCGCTCCACCTGAGAACATAAGCGCTGGTTGTCCATATGCTTTTTCACAATTTTCAAAAAACTCAATTTTTTCTTTTCGTTGGAAAGTAATGCATTCACTTGAAGCAATATAGGCCAAGCTTTGGCTAACTTCTTCAATATAATCTTCAATTAACTTTTTTGTTCCCACATGTGTTGCAGCAAACAGCATAGGGTGACCAATATTTGCAATATCGTAAGTTAGACCTTCTTTGAGTAAATAAATAAGATCTAGCGTTCGATGTTGCTGACGATATCTTTTCAGTAAAGTGTATCTATAAGAAATGAGTTCGGCATCAAAGTAAGGCGAACTATTATCAAATTTCCACTCTTGCACCCCTGTTTCTTCATCTAGTTTTAATGCAAAAGACTTCCATTCTTCATAAGATTCAGCCATGTCTAACTGACGTTGTAATTTTTTGATACGGTAGGCCTGATGCGGATTCATATCACTGCGTATTTTTTCAAACATATTTCGTCCTCATCTTCACAGATGATTTTACTGAATAGACATAACAACACTATGCGCGGTCTGAAGATTTCAATCAATTGCAAAACCGATAAACTGTATAGACAATAACTTTTTTGTCAGCCTGTTAATTTCGGTGTTAGTATCCTAGTAAATTACTGTTTAACATGATTGACTTACCATGGCTACCATTGATTTACCAGATAATTTAGTTCAAACATTATCACTTGTATTAAATCAGTTACAGCAGGTCTTACCTGAACCTAAACAAGAAACAGATTTTAATGCCCCTGCTTTTAGATGGGAAAATCAGCAACTTAAAGCCATCTATACACCCAAAAATATTTATCTTGATGACCTAAAAGGCATTGAACGTCAAAAAGAGAAAATCATTCAAAATACTTTGCAGTTTTTAAATGGTCTACCCGCAAATGATGTGCTTTTAACTGGCTCGCGTGGTACAGGAAAGTCATCTATTGTGCGTGCTTTATTGACTGAGTATACCCCTCAAGGATTGCGTTTAATTGAAATTGAGCGTGATGACTTAGCAGATTTACCTAAAGTTCAGAAACTCATTCAAAACCGACCTGAAAAATACATCGTGTATTGTGACGACTTAGCTTTCAATGCTGAAGATGAAAATTACCGTAGTTTAAAAAGTGTATTGGATGGTTCATTGCAGTCTGGTTCAAGTAATTTTATTATTTATGCAACCAGTAACCGCCGTCATTTGTTACCAGAGTTCATGCATGAGAACACACCTGTAACCAAGGTCGATGTACCACAATATACTGAGTTACACCCACAAGAAGCGATTGAAGAAAAGATCTCTTTGTCAGATCGTTTTGGCTTGTGGTTATCTTTTTACCCAATGGACCAAAATTTATATTTAGAGATCGTGGAGCATTACATTCATAAAGCAAACATGGCTTTTAATGATGAAGTTCGTGCTGAAAGTTTGCGTTGGTGTCAAATGCGTGGTCAACGTTCAGGACGTGCTGCTTATCAGTTTTCTAAGCACTGGATTGGTTTAAATGGCTTAAAAGAGCTGTCTAACAATTAAATAAAATGTCCCGCAAAGCCTTAGCTTTGGCCTGAAAACCGCTTAGTTTTGATAGTTGTTTTTCATAACCTAAACAAAGATAGTCCTATCCTCATTTAGGTTTATATATGAAAAAACAATTGCCCAAAATTTCTATAGGCAGCAAAGTTTTAGGTCAAAGCTTATTGTTCGCGCAAAGTGTTATAGATAAAGCAGAAAAATACTCAACTCTTCCTTTCTCTCAGTCTCATATTATCCAGCCCAGAGTCGATGAAAAATATTATAGCTGGACTCATTACGGCATCTTTTTCCCACTTTTGCCAGAGCCGCATCGCTATTTAAATATTATGATTTTATTAGGCACACCTGGTGCGCTTGCATTTGATCATGATGACATAATTCATGGAAATCCTCGAAAAACAGCGACTTTCTTTTCAAGTACAGCCGCAGTAGAGAAAGCTTTGCTTAAGGCTTATATCATTCCTGAAGATACAAAAATTAATAAAGACGGAAGCTTAATCGAACTAGGTCAAGAAATCTCAATTCAAGGAAAATTCCCAAAAATTCATATTAATGGACACTACGAGGGTCTTGATTTCGACTTTGATATTGATGTTACCTCACATGTTTCGTGGTTTATAAAAACACCGATTTATGATCATTTTAGTTTGTTGGCAAAGTTTAAAGGTTTCTTAACCTACCAAGCAGAACGTATTGAAAGTGAGGGACTCTGTACTTATGAATATGCTCGAGCAGTTGGAGCTCATTCCATCGCAAATAAACTTATTCCTGAAGCCTATAAACTGCCGCTTGATTTTTTTACTTATCAAATTATTAATTTAAATGAGACCACTCAACTTCTTCTTACCAAAGCAGATATTGCAGGTCAGACAGCGGCTTATACTTTGCATATTAGGTATCTTGATCGACCCGCAGAAGTTTATACAGATGTCAGTTTTGATATTATTTCTCACCAAGTTGATGATTACATCTCACCGACTGGGCAAAAGATGCGACTTCCTAAATTCTTTTCGTGGATTGCTCGAAATGAAGCCAAACAAATTATTTTAAATATTCAGGCAGAAATTGACTGCCCACTCCGCTACGGTCATGGGCGAGGATATGCAAGTAGCTATATATTTACCGGTAATTATTTCGGTAATGAAGTTCAAGGCCGTGGTTATATCGAATATATAGATATTGAAAATCAACAAGCCTTTGAAGATGAATAGTTTTACTCAGGAATAGACAACTCAGTCATTGGCCAACGTGGTGTTGTGGTTACAGCTAAACCATCATGTTGGCCTGCTTTTAAGCGTTGATAACCTGCAAAAGCAATCATTGCCCCATTATCAGTACAAAGAGCAGGTTCTGCGTAATAAACTTGTGCCTTAATTTTAGCCAATGAAGTTTCCAACTGTTCACGTAATCGTAAATTAGCGCTTACTCCACCTGCAATAACTAGACGCTTAAGTCCAGTTTGCTTTAAGGCTTTTACTGATTTTTTTACCAAGGTATCTACAATTGCTTCTTGGAATGACGCAGCAATGTCAGCATCTCTGTTTTCACCATTCAATTTTTTCAATTGCACAGAAACAGCTGTTTTTAAACCACTAAAAGAAAAATCTAGACCTTGGTGAAGCATTGGTCGTGGAAATTCAAACGCTAATGGATTACCACTTAAAGCCAATTTCGCAATATTAGGACCACCCGGGTATGGTAAACTCATCATTTTTGCAACTTTATCAAAGGCTTCGCCAGCTGCATCATCAATAGATTCACCCAAAAGTTCATATTGACCAATACCGTGAGCTGCCATTAATTGTGTATGCCCACCTGAAACCAATAAAGCAACAAATGGAAATTCAGGCGGTTGACTTGAGAGTAAAGGCGCCAACATATGCCCTTCCATATGGTGAACACCAATGGCAGGTTTATTTAAAGAAAAAGCTAAAGTTCTTCCAAATAAAGCCCCTGTCATTAAGGCTCCCATTAACCCAGGACCACGTGTATAAGCAACAGCATCAATCTCTTGTTTTGTTACACCACTTTGCTCAAGCAATTGATTCATTAAAGGAATTAATTTTCGAACATGGTCTCGAGAAGCAAGTTCAGGTACTACTCCACCATATTCGGCATGAAGTTTAATTTGGCTATAAAGAACCTGTCCCCGCAAGCCGAGTTCGCTATCATAAAGTGCCAACCCTGTTTCATCACAAGAAGTTTCCAAGCCTAAAACAATCATCAAAACTGCCTTTTATATGAGTCAAAATATTGCAATCGCTATTATAGACTTGTGATATGAGTTGTAAATGAGTAAAATACTGACCTTCACTTGTGATCCGGCACAATAGTGTGCTTGATCTTATCCATAATCTAGAGGATTTTACATGCCACAAGTTAAGTTGAAAGAAGGCGAACCAGTTGACGTAGCTATCCGTCGTTTCAAACGTTCATGCGAAAAAGCTGGTGTTTTAGCTGACGTTCGTAAACGTGAATTCTACGAAAAACCAACTCAAGAACGTAAGCGCAAAAAAGCTGCTGCAGTTAAACGCTACCAAAAGAAATTGGCTCGCGAATCTGTACGTACTACTCGCCTTTACTAATTAATTTGTGATTGACTGCTGAATTATGACTACTTTAAAAAACCAAATTACTGATGCATTAAAAACTTCTATGCGTGCCAAAGATATGGCAACAGTGACGGTTTTGCGTAGTCTACAAGCAGCAATTAAGCAAATCGAAGTCGATGAGCGCATAGAGCTTGGCGACGCTCAGGTTCTTGCGGTCATTGAAAAGCAAATTAAACAACGTAAAGAATCGATCAAAGCCTTTGAAGGTGCTGGTCGTGATGATTTAGCTAGTAAAGAACAAGCCGAAGCTGAGATTTTATCTCAGTTTCTACCAGAAGCTATGACTGAGGAAGAGCTTGATTCTCTCATTGAGCAAACGATTTCTGCTCAAGAAGCAACTAGCATGAAAGATATGGGTAAGGTGATGAATTCTCTACGTCCGATCATAGCCGGGCGTGCCGATCCTTCTGTAGTTTCAGCAAAAATTAAAGCTAAATTAGCTTAATCTCTTCTTTTAAATTCTATATTCCCTCAAACCAAAGTTCCTTTTAGTTTGGGCGTGTTTATATATTTGAAGTTTTTGAAAGATATATTTTCAAATTTTCATTCTTCGCTCATCTTGCATTTGTTTCAATCTACTGTCTATTCTAGCCGACATTGCTTGATTCTCTTTTGCTAATCGTTGCGCATGCAACATCGATTTAATCGCATTCTCTTCACTCCCCGACCAATATTCAGCTTCTGCTCGATAGCGTAAAACATTGACTGCTCTCAATGGTCCTGTCTTGTCCAAATTAGCAGCCTGCTGCAAAAATTGCCAACCTTGGATATCTCTTGGGTTTTTATTGATAAAACGTTGAACAAGAGTTTGAACCTGTGCAAATTTACCTTGGCGTAGCAACACTTCAGCCAACTTATAACTAAAAGCCCTATTTTCAGGCATAGTCATCTGTGTAGAAGCAATTGAAGTATAAGCTTGATCCAACTTGTTTTGCCCCAGATAAATATCAGTCTGCAAGAGTGTAACAAGAGGTTTTCCACTAGATTTGACTTGATCTAAAGTAGATTGCGCCTGCGTATAATCACCTTGTTTTACATAAAAAGCTGCTAAAGCAATAAGACCCGCAAGATTTTTTTGTGAGGCTAAACTCTGTAGTTGGTTTTCGGTAGCCTGATTTGAAACTACCATTGTGTACCATTTTAAAATTTCAAAATCAGCATCATATATGCGATTTTTGACTTTAGGCATCTGGTTCGCACGAAGACGAGCTTCACTCATGCGCTCAGTCGTTAATGGATGGGTCAGCCAGAAATCTGGTAAAAAACTTACCCGACTAGTCGCGCGATGCATTGTCTCAAAATAGTCGGCCATACTTTGAGGGTTATAACCCGCTGCATACATATATTGCATGCCAATACGGTCCGCTTCACGCTCCTGATTTCGACTATATGTTAACTGGCTATCCATTAGTGCAGCCTGTGTTCCCAACATCACTGCTGCTCCCGCATCTCCACCACCCTGTGCAGCTATGGCAACACCTGCTAAAAGCCCAGCTAAACTTAATAACGTTTGACCCTTAAAGGCTTCCTCTGAACGACTAAAATGTCTTTGGGATACGTGTGCAATTTCATGCGCCATTACCCCAGCAATTTCGTCAATATTGCGAGCTGAAGCAATAAGTCCTGTATTGAGCGCGAATAGGCCACCCGGAACAGCAAATGCATTGATTTGTGGATCTTTAATAACAACTAGACCAATAGGCTGACCCAGTTGAGTCTCACTCAAAATACTTGAAAATACTTGAAAAAATTGATCTTCGAGCCAGATATCTTGGATAACAGGCATTTGTTTATGAACTTCACGGAAAACTTTTTCACCAATAAATTTTTCTTTTTGTTGATCAAGCAAACCTATTCCACTTCCAATATTCGGAATTTCCACCTGATTCGCAGATGGCTGTGGGTCGAAAGACTGTGCATACGAAGCATTTGCTATAAAAGTCGCACTTAAAATAACTGGCAAAAATCTCAAAAGTTTTTCTCTATTAAAATTAAACCATAAAAAAAGCCTATTGATGTAAACCACAAAAATTGGTTTTCAATCAATAGACTTTTACTATATCACTCGAAATCGACTAGTTTTGCAATGAAGTGTTATTAATCACTTATATAAAGTTTTGGTTTACCAAATATCTAGGTGTTTTATCTTCTAAAGCTTCAACCAAATTTCTATAGGCAAGATTTGCCATTTTTTTACGGGTTTCAGCAGTAGCCGATCCCACATGAGGCAAAGTCACTACATTCGGTAATTTAAAAAGTCCCGAATCTTGTAAAGGTTCTTTTTCATACACATCTAAGCCAGCAGCAAAGATCTGATTTTGCTGTAAAGCTTCAATTAAAGCTTGCTCATCAACTACTGAACCACGGGCAATATTAATAAAAATAGCGTGCTTTTGCATAAGCTCAAACTGCGCTTTGCCCATTAAGGCTTTCGATTCATTATTTAAATCAACTGCAGTTACTACAAAATCAGACTGCTGTAGCAATTGATCCAGACCAAGATATTCTGCATTTAATGGCTCAGCCAATTCAGGCTTTTCACGACGATTATGGTAAACAATATTCATGTTAAATCCATAAAAACCACGACGTGCAATTGCAGCACCAATATTACCAAGTCCAATAATACCTAATGTCTTTCCAAAAACATCTAAACCAAACTGCTGAGGCCCTACTGTTCTTTTCCATTCACCTTGTTTAGTCCAATGATCCAGAAAAGGTACTTTTCTAGCAGCACTTAGTAATAATGTAAAAGCAAGATCAGCTGTCGTTTCAGTTAAAACATGAGGTGTATTTGCTAACCAGATTTTTCTTTGGTTTAAATAAGCCACATCATAATTGTCATAGCCCACTGTTACAGATGAAATAATTTTTAGTTTTTGGGCAGGCGCAAGGTTCTTTTCATTCAGTACTCGTCCCGCACCAATCATCCCATCGGCATCGACAACGTGCTGTCTTATTTGTTCATTAATATCACCCAGTTTTGGGTTAAGAACTACAACATGATAATCCTGTTGTAATCGAGACAAAATTTCTTCATCAATTTGGCTAAAAACTACAACTTTTTTCATGTAAATCCCTACTACTCGTTGTTATCTTGCATTAATTTCCATAACCTTTTTTTAAGGAGTGGTTTCTCCAGCATTTCTTTTAAACTTGCCAAATGGATAATATTGGCATGTTGAATATAAGAACACTCACCAAGACATAAGATCTTTTTATCTGCAGCAACAGCATCCAAGAAGCCTTGTATATATGAACCAGCTCCCCGCTGATCTTGATACACAGCTAAAGGAAAAGGCCATTTTAGTTCAGCATACTGCCCTATTTTCGCTTTTTGTATGTTATTCCAAAGCTGTTTTTCTTCTTCAGTTAAATTTGTAACATCTAAAAAAATAACACATTTTTCAAGAGAAAAAGCCTGCAACTCAAATGATGCAATCTTAATGACAGGTGCTTGCACTTCATTACGAGGTTCTATAACGGGTTGAGCCTGTATTGAAACAGGCGCCACAATTTCAGGTTCAACTTTTGGAATATCGTTAATTTGTGGCTTTTTAGGCTGCTCAAGAACTATGGGCTCTACAGAGGGCAATATAATCGGTTCTGGTTCTTCTACAACATGATCTCGCCAAAGGCTTTGAGCATTATTTTTTTGGCACGCCTGTGTCTTAGGAATCCATACATCAATTCCTAAAGTCGCCAATATATTTCTTTGCTGCCCAATCATGTTTGAATCAATACCTCTGCTTAAGCTACATTCTAACGGGCTTGAGTTTTTTTTTCAGTTTTTTATTTCGTTCAGCTGTTTTTATAATCGTAGATGTCTTTTAAATAATCATAACACTATTTCTTTTTTGCATTTGCTCAACAATTTCTTCTGTCTCAAAGCCAAATCGCCAATAAAGCAATTCAAGTACATCTAGTTCGTCTTGTGTGATAATACGATCACTCCACAAACACATTTCTGCAATCGCAAGAATACTAAGACGGTCACGCAATAATAAACCTGCAATGTCATTTAAAATTTCAGCCAAATCTAAAGGCTCATCTGAAATCTCATCATAGACATACATTTCATCGGGATTAAGCAACGAACGTAAAATACGTTCACGTACTTCTAACTGATTTGGACTATTAATTTGCTGGACATGAAGCAAGGCATCAATTAAACGAACAATTTGAGGTTTTACTTCTTCAAATGCTGTTGGCAAATGTAACGGCATTAAATTCAATTCATATTTAACCCGCTCCAGCAAAAGTGCATCTAGCAGACCAATCTCGCCATCTTCTTGAATAATAAGCGCTAGTTTTGTTAGAAATTGCCGCGCAATACTTGCCGGCATATGCCCAATGTTTTTACAAGCATCATGAAATATCTGAATATGGATACGCCCATCAAGATTTAATAAGGCATCAATAATGGCATGGCTAACTGGTGCATCTTTAGGGATGAATTCTCGATATTGGCGAATCATCAAAATAGCAACCATTACCTCACGTGAACCCGTAGCAGTTTGTAGTGCACGCTGAATGAGCTCAGGACGCTTTTTATTACGACGTACATCACTACTAAGAGGCTTAATGGCATCATTTAATGCAAAACTAATGGGTGACAACCTTAATAAAGGCAAAGGCTGTGGAGATGACCATGGAACATAAATTTCTTTTTCAGACTCTTCTAAAAAATGAAATAAACTAAATAACGGACGATTGCGAAGCTTTTTTAAATTTTCTAATTGTAAATCTTGTAGCAAAGTCGGATTTAACTCATAAATACGTTCACGAATACTTGGGTGAATATTCATCCAACTTTGCGGACTCAGTGAGTTAGCAAAACACATATGCGCGATTGATTCAGAATAGGCACTATGGATTTGTGAGCCAGAATGGTGAACATAAATACGCAACAAAGTCTGAGTATTAGCACTATTTTTTAATAATCGTACCGTTTTTTGATCATTACGAAATGTGCGTCCACTCAAAGTTAAATATTTAATGAATCGGGTAATTAGTACACCTAAGCTTCCAGCTAGCCAAATGACACCACCCACTGCAACAAATACAGTTTCAAATTTATGTTTATAACCTGGGCTGTAGCGTTTAAAGCCTTGTTTTGCTAATTTACTGCCCCACTGACTAAATGTCGTTAATCCACTATATAAAATCTTTAATTTAGTATTCTCAACAGCTTCACCTGATAAAATCTGATTAAACTCATGACCCAACAAACCATATAGTTCAAGTTTATCCAGATTTTGCAAAGCTCCCCATGTCAAAATAATCACAATATCTTTAGGGTGAAAACCTGCCGTAAGCGCATTTACGCCTACTTCATCAGGTAAAACATATAAGGTTGGAACTTTAAGTGAAAAATTTTGCGCCAAATATTCAGTAATTTTTAACGCTTCAAGCTCTTCGGGTGTACTTTCTTCTTTTACTAAACGACGCGCTTTCAATTGTTTTGCTAAAGAATGTCCACCTTTACGCAAGATATAAAGTTCAGTAACTACCGACCAAACCATAATAAAAAGCAATAGCGCGACGAAATAAGGACTTAAGGTGTGCCACCAGATGGGCTGACTATAATCAAAAAAATGGACGAGTAAACCTAAAATTAAATTTAAGATAAAAATAGTAAGCAGCACAGCAACCAAACACATAGTGATGGACCATGCCATATTCTTATTTTCGATTAGATAGTGGCTTACTTCTTTCAATGTAAATATTCCCAATTACATTGTTAGTTTTCATCATAAAAGAAAAAAGCGGGAAACACCCGCTTTTTTCAGCTATTTCTATTCTTCTTTAATACCTGTTAAATCTACAGAAGCAGCGTCAACATTCACATCAATGTAGCCATCTTTTTTCTTTTTAGCAGAATCATTACGCTTCTGCTCCAAATTATTTAGATAAGCACCATCAATATCGCCTGTTACATAAACGCCATCAAACACAGAGCAATCAAACTCAGTTAGATCAGGTACCTTGCTAGTACGTACAGCATTTTTCAAGTCTTCCAATTCTTGGAAAACTAAACGATCAGCCCCAATAATTTCTTGGATTTCTTCTACACTGCGTTCTGAAGCAATAAGCTCAGCTTTAGCAGGCATATCAATACCATAAACGTTTGGATACATCACTTTTGGTGCTGCTGACGCAAAGTATACTTTTTTTGCACCAGAATCACGTGCCATCTGGATAATTTCGTTACAGGTTGTACCGCGTACAATTGAGTCATCAACCAGTAAAACATTCTTACCTTTAAACTCAAGTTCTACAGGGTTTAATTTCTGGCGTACTGATTTTTTTCGTTGTTGCTGACCTGGCATAATGAAGGTACGACCGATATAACGGTTTTTCATAAAACCTTCACGGAACTTCACACCTAGAATATTTGCTAGCTCTAATGCTGAAGTACGACTCGTATCCGGAATTGGAATAACCACATCAATATCATGGTCCTCACCCCAGTCACGTAAAATTTTATGGGCAAGTTTTTCACCCATTTTTAAACGAGCTTTATAAACTGAAATTCCGTCAATAATGGCATCAGGACGTGCAAAATAAACATATTCAAAAATACATGGACGGTATTTTGGATTAGCTGCACATTGTCTTGAGAACAATTCACCATCTGAATTGATGAAAATTGCTTCACCCGGTTCAATATCACGCTCAATTTTGAAACCAAGTGCTGTAATAGCAACTGATTCAGAAGCGATGATGTATTCCATCTCGCCTTTTTCAGTCATACGTGAACCATAAATCAGTGGGCGAATACCGTTTGGATCACGGAAACCAACCAAACCATGACCAGTAATCATTGCCACTACGCCATATGCACCTAGACAGCGCTCGTGTACACGAGAAACGGTGTGAAAAATATCATCTGGTGTAGGATTCAAAGTACCGTTCTTTTGCAACTCATGCGCGAATACGTTCAAAAGAACTTCTGAGTCAGAGTCGGTATTCATATGACGTAAATCTGTTTTAAACAGGTCATCATGAATATCTTCGGCATTGGTTAAGTTACCATTATGTGCAAGCGTAATACCGTAAGGTGAGTTCACATAAAATGGTTGTGCTTCAGCACTGCTAGCAGAACCAGCAGTTGGGTAACGTACATGGCCAATACCATAATTACCAAGTAATGCTCTCATATGACGAGTATGAAAAACATCACGCACCATACCGTTATCCTTACGAAGGAAAAGACGGCCTTCATGGCAGGTTACTATTCCAGCTGCATCTTGCCCACGATGTTGCAACATCGTTAAAGCATCAAACAACATTTGGTTCACTGGCGATTTACCGGCTATACCAACAACTCCACACATAGCAACCTCGCAGACAAGCTAGGAATTAATAAAAAGGATTCTTTGTCGAATGGTCGGATCGGTTTTCTAACTCTTCCGATTCGTCCATTGTTTTTGAAGGGGTGCTTGATGCACTACCTCCAGATGTTATTTGATGAAATGCCTCACTTGCAGCATCTTTAGACAATTCAGTTGCTAAAGGTGCATAAGGCAGTAAAAATTGTATAAGTACGGACTGTTTCCAATTTGGTGAACTTTCAACCCAAGGCCCAACGCCTTGCATTGTAATCAACACAACCAACAAGCCCTTTAAGGAACCAAAAGCACCACCTGCTAAACGATTTAATGGCCCCAATTTCAGACTTTTCAAGAGGCCATTTAAAAATGCAGTGACGATCCATGTTAAAACAATGATCATCAGTGCTATAAATGCAAAAGCTGCAATTTTTTGAACAACCGGATCATGACTCAAACCAGACATGGACGGCGCAAGAAGGACAGCATATTTTGCACCCATAATTAATGCAATGATCCATCCTACCAAGTTCGCAAAGGCTTTGATAAATCCTTGTCGCAAACCGTTTAGCCCCCCAATGAGCAAAAGTATCAGAATAATGATATCAATTGTGTTCATATTCACTTAAGTCATGGCTGCAACACATTGTTTTACTAATATAGGACCGGTGTAAATCAATCCGCTATAGATTTGTACTAATGTTGCTCCAGCTTGCTGTTTGACTGCTGCTTGTTCACCCGACAAAATTCCACCCACGCCAATCAACGGGATTTGTCCTTTTAACGTTTGGGCAAACAAACGTAAGCATTCGGTACTTTTTTCAAAAACAGGCGCACCTGATAATCCACCCGATTCGTTACCATTAGGAAGGTTTTCTACACCATCTCTAGATAAAGTCGTATTGGTAACGATTAAACCATCAATCTTAAATTGCAATAATTGTGCTGCAATAAACTCAACATCTTCAACTGTTAAATCAGGTGCAACTTTTAAAACTAAAGGAACATAATGGTTATATTGCTCGGCAAGCTCAAGTTGTCTTTCTTTTAATGTTTGCAATAATTCAGTTAATGCATCGCCACTTTGTAAACTTCTTAAGTTCTTAGTATTTGGAGATGAGATATTAACAGTAACATAAGAAGCGTAGTTATAAACTTTCTCAAGACAAATCAGGTAATCATCAACAGCCTTTTCTACAGGCGTATCTGCATTCTTACCAATGTTAATGCCTAGAATTCCTTTAAATTTTGAAGCTTTAACGTTCTCAACAAGCTTATCAACACCATCATTATTAAAACCCATGCGGTTAATAATGGCTTTAGCTTCAGGAATACGGAACAATCGCGGTTGTGGATTACCCGACTGAGGTCGAGGTGTAATTGTTCCAATTTCAATAAAACCGAAACCCAGTCCGGCTAAAGAATCAATATGTGCACCATTCTTATCAAGTCCAGCCGCCAAACCTACCGGATTTGGAAATTCAATTCCCATACAGGTTGTTGGTTTTGATTCTACGCTTTGACGTAGTAGGCCTAACTTATGTGCTTTATCAAGCATAGATAATGTTAATTCATGGGCACGCTCTGGTGCTAAACTAAACAACATCGGGCGAGCAAGTGAATATAACATACCAATCACAGTCTACTGATTTTAGGTAGGCATATTATAGGCACAGGCAGCACAAAACACCATGCTTAAGAACACCATATTTTAATATGTTATTGAACCGTCGCTGTTAATTTAATCTGTCCGTCACTTGAAACCATTTCCATTTTTTGAATACTTAAGCCCATTTGTGCAAGTTGGGTTAAAAAGTTCGCTAAAATTGCATAATTCTGATGAGTAACAATAATTTGTAACTGCTCACCATTTTGTTGAGAAGTGACCGTTAAGCCTTGCTGCTGAGCTACACGTTGTATTTTTTCCGATTGACCCAACTCAAGTTCATTTGCGGGTTTCATGGTAACCGCATTGCTCTGCATCCATACCATCAAATCTTTTAAATCATTTAATCGTTGCTGTTGCTGCTCTGCCAAAGAATGCATTTTCCAAAGTGATGCTCCTACAATAGCCACGACGACAAAGATTGTAGTAAAGACCACCATAATACGTTCACGTACAGTTAAGCGATCCAAATATTGAACGATCTGTTCAACCCACTGATCAAAGCGGTTTTGCAATTGAGTTATCATTTTCATTATTGTATTTTCACCACCCCGATTGCCCCACCACCATCGGCTTGAACATTACCGAGCTCTGCTTTGAATCCCTGCTGGTTAAGTTGCTGAGTTAAAGCTTGCAAATCATCTGCCGACTTTGCTTTTAATGCCATTGTTAATATTGATGCATCATAATTTAACTGCTGAGCTAAAATTTGTCTTTGCATTAAAATAGGCCCAACACGACTCAATAAAGAAAGTGCTTGTGTATCACCTTGCTTACTCATGCGTAAATGACTTTCAAATTGACTTTTTATATTCTGCTCATTCACACGACTAGAAGAACCAAACCAATATTTATATTGCTCTATTGTCTGCTCAGCGGTTTGATTAGCCACACTTTTTAACTTTACCCAGCGCAACAAATCATAGCTAAACTGAACCACTATAATTGCTAAAATAACAGCAGCACATGCTTTCCAATACCCTGAAACCGTTTGCTCTTGCCCTTTAGCTTTAGGTAAAACATTAAAAGGATGTTGTTTAGGTTTATCTAAAGCCTGAAATTGATAAATAAATTCTGAACGCTGCTCAGCACTTGATGCTGCCATCAAGCTTTCTAATTGCTCTGATGTCAAACCACTATATTGATAATGTGTTTCAACCGGCTGGAACTCTAAAAACAATCCCAGATCATCTAGTGAATTACCCACCCATTTACTTTCACGCACAAGTAATTTTTGGTCAATATTACATAAGACCACTTGCTGCTCTTGAGGTTCCGGTAAAATTAGAAAGTCTGGCAATAAAGCAACGAGTTTAATAGGTAGCAAAGCCATTGCATGCTGCCACGTTTCTACTGTTGTTTTTGCAACCCCCAATACAGTTAATTGATCAGCATAAAAATGATGAACCACTTTCATATGATCAATCGGCAAAGTCACAAATTCTTCAAGCAAATATTTAACACCATCTGCCCCTAGTTGCTTGTAATGAGACTTTGCCATGTGCTGTTGGAATACCTGAGCATGGCGACTAGGGAAAAAGATGACAGCTTCTTTTCCTTGATGTAATTGCAGGTCTTGTATTAATTGATCAAGACTTGCTGCCTGCGACCAATTTTCTCCGTTAGACCAATGCCATATTCCATTGGTTTCAGGCATCCATAAATACAGCATAATGGGCTAAATGACCTTTTTAATTATATTGTGGGTACAAAACTATTTTTTTGTGTTGATAAACCAGTAGCAATCACAGCCTGATCATAAATTCGAGCTTCGGCAAGTGCAAATGGATTAAAGTTTTCATGTGTCAATAGTTCAGCCATATGCCCTACTACATTCATATGACACACGACTACAATTGACTCATACGGAACCTGAGACAACCACTCAACCGCTTCTTTCGCATTATCGTCGGGTTTAATTTTATCGCACAACAACACGGGAACATCTTTAAAATAAGTTTGAATATGCGCTAATGTTTCTTGAGCACGCAATAATGGACTCACTACAAAAATATCTGGCTTAACAATATCTTTTAAAAATGTTGCTGTCTGTTCAGCTTGAGCATGCCCACGAGCAGTAAGTGGACGTTTAGTATCATTACCATTTACTGGAGGAGCAGCTTCCCCATGACGAACTAATGTCAGTTGCATAAATATTCCTTGTTAATAATTCTTGCATTATAACCGTAATTTATGACATTTCTTCTTCAGACTTCATGATGAGGTAAAACAAACTCAACATCACTACGGTGTCCATTTTTCATGAGAGATAAGGCAATATTCAAAGGAGGTGCCCCTTCAAAGATAACCTCATATAAAGCATTGGTAATAGGCATATATACGTCTAGCTCTTCTGCTTTACCACGCACCTGAACAATCGTGTTAATCCCTTCAGCGGTTTGCCCCAACTCTTTACTCGCCTGATCAAGTGTTTTGCCTGAACCCAAAGCATAACCTATTTGATAATTACGGCTTAATGGACTATTACAGGTTGCAAATAAATCACCAACGCCAGATAAACCTAAGAACGTTAATGGATTTGCCCCTTGTTTGACTGCAAAACGACTCATTTCGGCCAAAGCACGCGTTAAAATCATACTCTTGGTGTTTTCGCCAATTTTGTAGGCAGCGCCAATTCCCATTGCAACGGCATAAATATTTTTAAGCGCCCCACCCAGTTCAACGCCATGCACATCATCACTACCAAAAACTCGGAATAAAGCACTATGAAGAGCATGCTGTACAGCATAACGAACGAGTTCAGAATCACTGGCAATAACAGTACCAGATGGCATGCCCGCCATAATCTCCTTAGCGAGATTTGGACCAGACAACACCCCATAAGGAACTTCTGGCAATTCTTCACGAATAATATCGCTCATGAAGCTAAAAGTTTTAGCCTCGACACCCTTGGTTAGAGAGACAATCGCTTGTGCAGTAATAAAAGGAGCAATTTGTTTTAAGACATCACGAAATGAATGGCTAGGAATGGCCACTAAAATAATATCTCGATCACATACTGCTTGTTCAAGGTCAGACACAGCACGCAATGAGGACTCTAAAACAAAGTCTGGCAAATAACGTTTATTAATATGGGTTTTATTGATTTCTTCAGCTGTATCAGCATCACGAATCCAGATCATGGTATCGCAGCCATTACGTGCAGCTAAATTCGCCATAGCCGTACCAAAACTGCCTCCACCTAAAACAGTAATACGTAATGCTGTTTTTTTATCGACCGCAACAGGTTCCACTAAATCTGTAAACTTAAATTCAGTCATGCTTTATTATCCTATTTCTTACTTCTACAGACTTTCATGCCTGCCAAACTTTTACGAATTCTTTACTTTCAATATCTGCACGCGGCGCAATCGCTTTAGCTGCCGTACCCACATAAATAATACCTGAGATTAAATCGTGTGGTTGCAATCCTAAATGTTGTTTTAACCAGTTTGATTCGACAACAGCGCCACTACGCCACATGGTAGAAAAACCTTGAACTTGTAAAGACAATAAAAGGTTTTGTATGGCAGCCCCAGTACTTAAAATCTGTTCAAAATGTGGAACTTTAGGATGATCTTGAAGTTGCGTAAGCGCTAAAATGAGTAAAGGTGCGCGGAAAGGATGTTGCTTCACTCGCTCAAGCTGTGCTGAGTCGGTTTCACCTAAATCAGCCAAAGCTTTTGCTAAAACTTCACCAAAGGCACCACGTTGCTCAGCCTCGATAACGACAAAACGTGTTGGTTTAAGTCTATGGTGGTCAGGAGCAGTTAACGCAGCTTGAAAAGCCAACTCTAATTGATCTGCATTTGGAGCAGGCTCAATCAATTGACCAATAGATTGACGTTGGTGAATATTCTGATGAATTATCTGTATTGCTGAATCCGTCATTAATATTGATCTAACTCAAAAAATTCAAAATAGATTAGCATAATCTACAGATAATCCACCATTGTATCTAGAACATAAAAATAACGAGTTTGTGCTTTGACATTTTTTTAAGACAAAACATCAAAACTTATACAACGTCTTCAAAATCAATTAGAAAACTTGTGTTCAAATAGTGAGATCTTTTGACGATTAGCGATATTAGGTGAAACATGAAAAAAATAATTTTAGCGAGTGCGTTGAGTAGTGTTGTTTTATTACTAGGTGCTTGTGCCACTACGCCTAAGAACACTCTGGCAGTTCAAAAAGAAAATAATCAATTTGAAGTCACAGGTATTGGTAAAACGAATCTAATTGCAAAAAATAATGCGATTACTGCCGCTCAAAAAACTTGTTCAAAAAGCACGAGTCCTGTTGTAGTAGATGAAAAAACAACATACAACGGTGTATTAAAAGATGTTGTAAGCGAAAAAACTGGCCAAATGGTTGAAGCTGCGGCTGGTGTAATTGGCACCTTAACTGGTAAAAATGCATCACTTGCAAAAGATGATGATTATCAAACAACCCTTACCTTCTATTGTAAAATTAATTAATCAAAAAAAATCCCAATCAACTGATTGGGATTTTTTTATTAGCAATAACCGTCTAGACGGGTTAATGGCAATTTCTTACCAATTGCTTTTTCAATTTCCGGCAAGTAAAAAGCATCATCTTCAGATAAGAAACTAATACTTACACCTTGTGAGCCAGCACGACCTGTACGTCCAATGCGATGTACATAATCATCTGATTGCTCAGGTAAAGTATAGTTGATCACATGAGATACGCCATCAACATGAATACCACGGCCTGCAACATCAGTTGCGATCATGACGTTATTTTTACCTTGCTTAAACTGCTCTAACATTTTTAAACGTTTATCTTGAGCAATTTCACCTGAAAGCATACCGACCCGATATCCATCTCTCTTTAAATGATCATAAAGACGGCGTACTTGATCACGTCGATTCGCAAAAATCATAACTTTATCGATAGGCTCTTCACGCAAAATATCTTGTAGCAAACGATATTTATCTTGTTTAGCGACGACATAAACGCGCTGCTCAACATCGTTGTTAGTTTTTTGCTCAGGCTCAATCTCAACAGTGATTGGTTCAAACAACCATTGTCTTGCCAAATTAAGCACATCATAACTAAAAGTAGCAGAGAACATGAGCGTTTGACGTTGTTCCTTACGTGGGGAATAACGCACAATACGTTTTACAGAAGGAATAAAACCCATGTCCAATAAGCGGTCAGCTTCATCGATGACTAAAAATTCAATTTGATCGAGCCAAACTTCTTTTTGTTCTACAAAATCAATTAGACGCCCAGGAGTGGCAACGATGATGTCGACAAAATTAGCATCTAACTGTTTCTTTTGCTTATCGAAATCTACGCCACCCAACAGTGTCACGATGTGTAAATCTGAAAATTTTGTGAGTAACTTTGCATCGCTTTCGATTTGCAGTGCCAATTCACGAGTAGGCGCCAAAATCAAGGCACGTGGCTCACCACGAAAACGCTGCTCTTGAATCGGGTTATGTAACAAGTCATTAATTACACTAATAAGGAAAGCAGCAGTTTTACCTGTTCCTGTTTGCGCTCTACCAATCGCATCATGCCCGCCCAACGTATATTTTAAAACCTTTTGCTGAATCGGGGTCATTTGCTTAAACCCTAAAGCATCAATCGCCTTTTTAAGTTGCGGATGTAAATTCAAGGTTTCAAAACCAGATGTCATAAATACGTGCTCTAACAAACAATCTCTCTAATGAGAAGATCATTATAAACAAAAACGCCCCAATTCAAAAATTGGAGCGTCCATGATTCATCAAAAAGATGAATTAGTCTAAAGGCTGAACGTTTTCAGCTTGAAAACCTTTTTGACCTTGTACTACACTAAATTCTACGCGTTGGCCGTCACGTAAAGAACGGTGACCGTCACCAACGATTGCGCGGAAATGAACAAATACGTCATCACCACCGTTACGTTGAATAAAGCCAAAACCTTTAGTGTCGTTAAACCACTTTACTACGCCTTGTTCGCGAGCTGTCATAAGTCAATCCTCAGATGTTGAAAAAAGGACCTTCCGGTGTTGCAAACAGCAGAGCAAACAAGTGTTTAAAATATTTATAATCTTAAAGCTTGTAATCATTCTGTAAAACTATCAACAATTTCCGGTTACATCCATTTGTTATAAGATTTTTAAACCAATTTAAGTGTGTGGTAAATCTTAAAACGGTTCGAGCTTACCACGGGTTTATGACAATTAATAGAATTTTTTTCAATTATTCCCCGTATTTTTAGTCGTTTTTTTAAACAGCTTATTACAATATTTTTTATAGGTAATTGCTTGTTTCTTCTTTTATAAAATGTGCGGCATTTATAAAAAAATTTGTTAGAATAATTTTTTTAGTTGTTTTGATGATGAATGACCAACACTTCTTCTACTACAGCACCCATTGAAATTAATGCTTTGGGCCAACCCTGTCCGATGCCTTTATTAATGCTAAAACGCGAACTCAAAAAAGTATCGGGTAAACAGCTATTCTTATTAAAATCTTCTGACCCTCATAGTGAAATAGATGTAACTCGTTACTGTGGTTTACATCATTTTATGTGTCAGACAACATATATATCTGAAAGAGAATTTCACTATTTAATTGAAACTCAATGATTCTTTGATAAACTAAAAGATTAGAAATTGCATAAAATTTTACATTTCTCTACCCAATTTTCCTTAATTATGAAGCTGATTCAAATTAAGATGAATTTATTGGTTATCCCATCCGATCCTACAAGGAGAAATCATGAGTGACAGCAGCAATCAATTGATGCCCCTGTCATTGTCTGCGCCCGGTGTAAACCTTGGTGCATATATCAGTACTGTCAATCAGATTCCTATTTTAACGGCCGAGCAAGAAAAAGAACTTGCTGAACGTTATTATTATGACCAAGATCTTGATGCCGCAAAAATGCTGGTAATGTCGCATTTACGTTTCGTCGTTCACATTGCGCGCAGCTATGCAGGTTATGGCCTACCACAAGGCGACCTTATTCAAGAAGGTAATTTAGGCTTAATGAAAGCCGTGAAGCGTTTCGACCCAAATATGGGCGTGCGTCTTGTCTCTTTTGCCGTCCACTGGATTAAAGCAGAAATTCACGAATACGTTATTCGTAACTGGCGTATTGTGAAAATTGCAACGACCAAAGCACAACGTAAATTATTTTTCAATTTACGTAGTTTAAAAAAATCGAGTAAAAAATTAACGCTCGAAGAAGCTCAATCGATTGCGAATGACTTAAATGTTACTGCAGAACAAGTTCTGGAGATGGAAGGTCGTTTAACCGCTTATGATGCTGCTTTCGAAGCTCAAGGCGACGACGACGATGACACCCCGCATACTGCACCTGCATTGTATCTTGAAGATAATCGCTATGATCCAGCTCGTTTAGTTGAAAATGAAGACTGGGAAGAGCAAAGTACATCTGCTTTACATGATGCAATGGATCAGTTAGATGATCGTTCGCGTAATATTTTACAACGTCGTTGGTTAGATGATGACAAGTCTACTCTCCACGAGTTAGCAGCCGAATATAATGTATCAGCAGAACGTATTCGCCAGCTTGAAAAGAATGCAATGGAAAAAATTAAAATTGCTATGTCTGCAAGCTAAAGAATAAGTTTAAAAATAAAAGGGCGTTTAGCCCTTTTGTTTTATCTGGCTATGTTTAGCCAACCCAATCTATGATAACGTTGCCTTTCATTATTCATTTGCGTTTTTTGTTATGTGGATTGCCATTTCAGCCCTTAATCTTGCCTTTGCAGTCATGTTGGGTGCTTTTGGAGCACATGGTCTTAAAGCTCACGCGAGTCCTGAGCAACTTGTTTGGTGGCATACTGCAACCGACTACTTTTTCTACCATGCTTTAGGCTTACTAGCACTTGGTATTTTAAGCAAAGTCATCCTGACGTTCCCCATTAAATTGCCATTCATATTGATTCAGATTGGTATTTTATTTTTCTGTGGCTCACTCTATATCATGGCACTTGGATTACCGAGAATTTTAGGGGCAATTACCCCAATTGGTGGAGTATTTATGATAGCTGGATGGCTCGTTTTGGCTTGGAACGCCCTCAAATACGCAAAATAATTGGAATGTGATCATGCAAATTTATTTAAATGGCGAATTAACGGACACGCCTTGTCAAAACCTGTTGCAACTTATTCAGGAAATGGCACTTGAAGGAAAACGCTTTGCTGTCGAACACAATCAGCAAATCGTTTCTAAAAGCAAATTAGAGCAAATCACTATTGCTCAACATGACCGTATCGAAATTATTCACGCTGTTGGCGGCGGCTAAGTCGGAGTTATCCATGCAAGACACCCCTCTCATTATTGGTTCACGTTCTTTTCAATCTCGTTTATTGGTAGGAACTGGCAAATATAAAGACTTAAATGAAACGGATTTAGCTATTCAAGCCAGTGGTGCAGAAATCGTAACTGTCGCAATCCGCCGTGTGAATATTGGACAAAATCCAGATCAACCAAATTTACTGTCTGTCATTCCACCAGAAAAATATACAATTTTGCCAAATACCGCAGGTTGTTTTGATGCTGATAGCGCAGTGCGTACTTGTATGCTAGCGCGTGAGTTACTCGATGGTCATAACCTAGTAAAACTTGAAGTTCTAGGCGATGAAAAGACGTTATATCCAAATGTAACCGAAACTTTAAAAGCAGCTCGAACTTTGATTGATGACGGTTTTGAGATTATGGTCTATACCTCTGATGACCCGATCATTGCGCAAGAACTTGAAAGTATGGGCTGTGTTGCGATTATGCCTTTAGGTAGTCTAATTGGTTCAGGTTTAGGTATTTTAAATCCTCACACTATCTCAATTATTAAAGAAAATGCAAAAGTACCAGTTTTGGTAGAT
This sequence comes from Acinetobacter sp. IRS14, assembly GCF_034650275.1. Lineage (NCBI taxonomy): Bacteria > Pseudomonadati > Pseudomonadota > Gammaproteobacteria > Moraxellales > Moraxellaceae > Acinetobacter > Acinetobacter sp. IRS14. The sequence goes on along the minus strand of NZ_JAOVFN010000003.1, from coordinate 91,202 downwards.
GCGGGCGTTGGTACAGCAAGTGATGCAGCTATTGCTATGGAACTAGGTTGTGACGGCGTGCTGATGAATACAGCAATTGCAGCTGCTCAAAACCCTATTTTGATGGCTTCTGCAATGAAAAAAGCTGTTGAAGCTGGACGTGAAGCATTTTTAGCAGGTCGTATGCCACGTAAGCGTATGGCAAATGCAAGCTCACCAGAAACAGGCTATTTCTTTAAGTAATCTATTTCTTGCAAGAACACAGCCTTTAATTACCGTTGTAACTTTAGTGCAACTTGTATAGGCATTTTACTTTTCAAAGATGAAAAGTAACAAAAATCTTTTGTTTCGCTGATATTACATCCATGTAATACAGCGAAACGGTGGCATCCATGCCACCTCACGATAGTTACCGCTTTAGTAAGGCTAAGCTACTTGCTCATCTCGCTTAAACACCAACTCTTTTGCTGATGAATTCTCAGCATCAAAGTAGTATCCATCAGTATTAAACGCTTTGATGTCTTCCGCTTTATTTAATTGATTTTCAATCATAAAACGAGCCATTAAACCGCGTGCTTTTTTCGCATAGAAACTAATAACTTTATATTTGCCATTTTTCTGGTCAAGAAAAACTGGCTTCACAATTTCAGCCTTAATTTTCTTTTCATTGACAGATTTGTAATATTCATCTGAAGCTAGATTTACCAACAATTCAGATTTAATTGCAGCCAAATCTTCATTAATCTGGTTTGTGATAATTTCACCCCAGAACTCATACAAATTATGACCACGCGTATTTTTTAATTTAGTGCCCATCTCAAGGCGATAAGGCATCATTAAATCTAAAGGACGTAATAAACCATATAGACCAGAGAGCATACGCAAATGCTGCTGTGCAAAATCAATATCTTTATCTTTTAAATGGTACGCATCTAAACCCGTATATACGTCACCTTTAAATGCATAAATTGCCTGACGAGCATTTGAAAAATCAAATTCGGGCTTCCAATCTCTAAATCGGTCTGCATTCAATGTGGCAATTTTTTCACTAACACTCATTAAACTCGCAATTTCCAAAGCAGAAAGTTTACGGCTAACATCAATTAATTGTTCTGAATATTCTAACAAGCGAGGCTGAGTAAACTCATCTGTAGGTAACGCTGTTTCATAATCCAAAGTTTTTGCAGGAGAAATTAAAGCAAGCATACATAACCTGAAAAAATTATTCTTAATACCAACTATAACAGTAGATATTTTTTAATGCTAACTCGTGTTTTCAATGACGACTATCGGTAAAATAGCATCACGTATTGTTATTTAGCGGTTCTTATATGTCTGAGCAAACTTTCATCCAGGGTCCAGTAGGTAAAATTGAACTTTTCGTTGACCGCCCTGAAGGTGAAATCAAAGGCTTTGCGGTTGTTTGTCATCCGCACCCATTGCAAGGTGGAACCCCTCAACATAAAGTCCCTGCCCTTTTAACCCAAATCTTTAATGAATATGGTTGCATTGTTTACCGCCCGAGCTTCCGCGGCCTAGGCGGTAGTGAAGGTATTCATGATGAAGGCCATGGTGAAACTGAAGATATCTTAGCTGTCATTGAACATGTTCGTAAGCTTCATGAAGGCCTACCATTTTATGCAGGTGGTTTCAGCTTCGGCTCACATGTTCTGGCAAAATGCTTTGCACAGCTTAATCCTGAATTACGACCTATACAGTTAATATTATGCGGTTTACCAACGGCTACTGTAGTAGGTTTACGCCACTATAAAACTCCTGAAATTCAAGGTGATATTCTACTCATCCATGGTGAGCAAGATGACATTACCTTACTTTCAGATGCAATTGCATGGGCAAAACCCCAAAAGCATCCAATTACGATTTTACCGGGCGCTAATCACTTCTTTACAGGCTATTTAAAACAGCTTCGTCAAATCATTACACGCTTTATTATCATGAAATAAAGTGTATTTGATGGACATAGATCGAGTCTATGTCCATCATTTCATAAGCACTATAACTACTAAAAATTATTCCAACCTAATCCAAAACGGGCCAAATATTTTTTTACTCGGTCGCTATCATTTGTTGTATTACGTTGTTGACGAGATACTGAAAAGAGTTGTCTTCCAGCTTCTGCCATTGATTTTGAATTTTCACAGACTTTGAGCACACCTCGTAATTGAATCTGATCAAATTCATCTATTTGTTCTATTTGTTCAGAAGCCAAATAGTTCAAAAGAATATCTTCATCTTTATCATTGTAAGATTCATCCTGAGTAAGCCAAAGTTGCTTTAGACGTTGAATTTCTTTTTCTACAGCTTCACGACGAATTAACTCACCGTGAGATAAAGTTGCTAAACGAGTTACGCTCGCTGCTAAATCTCTAAAATTTCCTTGCCATGATGCATCTACTGATTTAGCAAACTTTAAATATGTTTCTAAGGCATCACGTTGAAAACGTAATTGTCTTTGATGAATGGCAGCAAAACGCTGTAGCTCAAAATCAATATTGGGTGCAATATCTTCTACACGGTCTTTTAAATTGGGTAAAAAGAACGTCCACGTATTCAAACGAGCCCATAAATCTTCACGAAAACGGCCAGCTTGAACCTCATTACGCAAATCACGGTTAGTACCAGCTATTAGTTGAAAATCAGCCTGAATTTCCTTATCACTCCCAACAGGAAAAAAGCTTTTATCCTCTAGTGCTTTCAGCAACATTGCTTGTTCATCAAGCCCCAATTCACCGATTTCATCTAAAAATAAAATGCCTTGGTCAGCACTTTTTAATAAACCAGCACGAGATGCAGCTGCTCCTGTAAATGCACCTTTTATGTGACCAAATAAGGTCGACATAGCACTATCACCACGTAAGGTTGCACAGTTAACATCGATAAAACGACCGCTTAATTGAAATTTATCTTTCTTTAATTGAAAAATCTGCTTTGCCAAATGAGACTTACCAACACCTGTTGCACCCATAATTAAAATAGGCGCGCTAGAGCGAGTTGCAACTAACTCAACTTCCTCAATAAGCTGATTAAACGCTTTATTATGAGTAGAAATATTTGCTTTAAGTTGTTGCCAATTTTGCTTTTGCTCATCATCGAAGCGCTGTTTTAAAACATCGTATCGAGACAAGTCCAGATCAATAATTCTATATTCACCTTCTGGGGTCTTTGGTTGATTAGGTGAGCTTTGGATAAGCTGAGCAGGTAAATAATGTGCATCTACCAATAAGTACCAACAAATTTGGGCAACATGTGTTCCCGTTGTGATATGCAATAAATAGTTATTTTTTTCGACATCAAACGGATAGGTTTTTACAAAATCATAAAGTGCCCCATAAACTTCAGCAAAATCCCAAGGGTCTCTAATACTCACCTTGTGTCCAGAAACCTGAGTTTGTGGAGAAATTTCTTTCGCGTCTGCTGCTATAGATTTAACTAAATTATGATGTTGTCGATCATGTAACAGTACCAATTCATCTATAAGCAAATCTTCATGCATTAATAAGCTAATTGTAGGACGCCAACGTTGCCATCGATCGGGCTTTCTCCCCTGATCAAGCGTAGAACCGACAAAGCCAATAACGACTGTTTTCTTTGCATCCGCCATAATTTCTATAAAATTTTATAAGTGTCTATAATATACAATACGCATTTGACCAAAAAATTCCAAGAATATGCTTCATTTTACTTTTTTAGGCACATCTTCAGGTGTACCCACTCTGACACGTAATGTTTCAGGATTAGCAGTTCGTAATAACAAGAATAAAGACTGGATTTTAATTGATGCGGGCGAAGGAACACAGCACCGCATTCAGCAAGCTAGACTTTCTCTACAGAACTTAGTTGCCATTTGTATTACACACGTTCACGGCGACCATTGTTATGGTCTAGTTGGTTTACTAGCAAGTGCAGGCATGAATGCTCGTACTAAACAATTAATTGTGATTGCGCCAAAAGAAATTCAACAATGGTTTGAAATCAGCGCCCAACTTACAGACTTACACTTACCCTATTCACTGCAATTTATTGATGTGAATGAAGCAATGCAGCCACAACAGATCACTGATGAATTCATTATTCAAGCACATCCACTAAGCCATCGTGTTCCAAGTTTTGCTTTTAGCATTTATATCAAATCTATTCAAAAGAAGTTAGATACCCAAGCTCTAACTCAGCTTGGCATACCTCAAGGTGATATGTGGGGCCATTTAAAACGTGGCTATAATGTTGAATTTAAGGGACAAACTTTAAAAGCTCAAGACTTTGTCAAAATTCAAAATCAGCAAATTCATGCAGTTATAGGTGGCGATAATGACCAACCTGAACTATTAGCTGATGCGTGCAAAGATGCTCAACTTCTTATTCACGAATCGACTTACTTGCAAACGGTTTTAGATAAAGTCGGCAAAGGTCCAATGCATAGCTCAGCAAAAATGGTGGCTGAATTTGCAGAACAGCAATCTTTAAGTAATTTAATTCTGACGCATTTTAGCCCTAGACATCAGGATAAAGCTGGGCAGCAAGCTATTACCGAAGAAGTTCGCCAGTTTTATAAAGGTCATTTTTATTTAGCAAATGATTTTGATGAATTTACTTTAAATGAAGCTGGACAGCTTTTAAAAGTCAATAAAACCGTAAAACCAATTAATTAAATATATCCAAAAAGATATTTAAATATATTTTTAGATATATTTTTAATATTAAAAACCGCCAAGAAAATTCATCTGATATTAGATAAAATTATTTTTATTTATTATTTACAATATCTTATATTTCAATTAAATGCTTTTTTAAAAAGTTGGCACACTCAGTGCAATAGTACAAAGCACACAACATCATTGGGATGTTATGAATAACACCTGCCTGCAAACGCTTGGCAGGCAGGCTTTGAAAGGAAAAGAAAATGTCTGTCATTGAAGAAATTAACCAACAAGCTCAGTTTGAACAAAAGCAGCAACAACGTTCTTATCAAGTTCTGCAAAATGAAAAAAGTATGCCAGTCAAAATGTGGACTAAAGGCGTGCTTGTTGATGACAACTCAAAACAACAATTATTGCAAACTGCTCAAATGCCTTTTATTTATAAATGGATGGCTGTAATGCCAGATGTACACTTCGGTTTAGGAGCAACTATTGGTAGCGTGATTCCAACTAAAGGGGCAATTATTCCTGCTGCTGTGGGTGTAGATATTGGTTGTGGAATGATGGCAACCCGTACAAGCTTAACTGCTTCAGATTTACCAGATAACTTACATGCTCTACGTACTGAACTTGAACGTTTAATCCCACATGGAATGACTAAGCGCGGACGTGATCGTGGGTCATGGGAAACTCCACCAGAAATGGTAGATCAAGCTTGGACCGATCTGGTTGCAGATTTTGAATACATTTGCGCAAAACATCCACGTTTAAAAAACACCAACAACCGCAAGCATTTGGGCACTTTAGGTACTGGAAACCACTTTGTCGAAATCTGTCTAGATGAGCATGATCATGTTTGGATTATGTTGCACTCAGGTTCTCGTGGTGTAGGAAATGCTATCGGTAATCATTTTATTGAACTTGCCCGTAAAGACATGCAGAAGCATTTTATTAACTTACCGAATAAAGATTTAGCATACTTGGTTGAAGGCACTGAACACTTTGATGATTATTGGTTTGCTGTAGGTTGGGCTCAACGCTTTGCGATGAAGAACCGCGAAATCATGATGCAATCTGCGATTAAAGCCTTAGCTACGATTGTACCAAAGCCTTTTCAAGCACGTTTGGAAGCAGTGAACTGTCACCATAACTATGTGGAAAAGGAAGAGCACTACGGTGAAGAAGTCATGGTCACTCGTAAAGGTGCAGTCCGTGCGCGTTTAGGTGAATACGGAATTATTCCAGGCTCAATGGGTGCGAAGTCATTTATTGTACGTGGACTTGGAAATCAGGAATCTTTCTGTTCATGTTCGCATGGCGCAGGCCGTGTTATGAGCCGTACTGAAGCAAAACGACGCTTTACTGTTGAAGATCAAATTGCACAAACTGAAGGTGTAGAATGCCGTAAAGATGCTGCTGTTATTGATGAAATTCCATCGGCATATAAACCGATTGAAGATGTAATGAAAGCACAAAGTGATTTGGTTGAAGTTGTGTATACCTTACGACAAGTGGTGTGTATTAAGGGTTAATTTATTAGTTTTATAGGAGTTCTCCAGTGAATATTCAAATACCTAACTCAGTAATTGGAGCCGTTGCCTCTGTGATTTCCAATTATTATTACAGTCATTCAAAATTAAATTCTCTTTTTATGGAAAGTGGCGCCCCCGGTGAGGCTCCATTAGGAAACTGTGAACAAAAATGTAGTGACTGGCTTAAACGTTGTAATGAACACTCAAACATCAATGCCTTAGACGTACTTGGAAAAGTGATTCAAGATTTCATGGATAAGGAAGAAACCACATCTATTTGGGGAACGGAAACACTCTCACAAGAAATTATTGATGGTAAAAAAAGAATCTACGATGCTTTAGCAAAAAATCAGTTAAGCTACAACATGAATGGTTACATTGTTCAAGCCGGTTCTACTCCTATTACAAGAACATTAGAAGATTATCTAAAATCTGGTGACTTTTCTTCCATCGAAAAAGAGTTTAAAAGAGCTTTAGAAAACATTCAAACAGACCCGCATGCTGCTATAACAGCAGCTTGTTCAATAATCGAAGCTACGTTAAAAAACTATATAGAAAATTTTTCTTTAACCATGCCCAATAAACTTAGTGTTAAGCCTTTGTGGGATGTTGTTAAACCTAATTTAGAACTAAATAGAGATAATACATTAGCTTCAGATCAACAAAAAATCTTGCAAGGAATTTCATCTATAATTGATGGAGTTGGTTCTTTTAGATCACATATAGGATCAGCCCACGGACGTGGTTCCAATCCTCCGAATATCGTCATAGCAGAAGCACGGTTAGCTGTTAACGCTGCACATACTTTAGTTATCTTTATCATGGAAATTATCTTTAAAACTAAATTTAATTAATTAGTTTTAAAAATCAGGATTAAAAAATGAAACTCGCAGAAGCACTTTTACTGCGAAGCGATCAACAAAAAAAGCTCGCTTCGTTAAAACAACGAATCAATGCCAATGTATTGGTACAAGACGGTGATGAACCTAGTGAAGATCCAAATGAACTGATCAAACAGGTGTTTGCTTTAACCCAAGAAAGCAATCAGTTGATTTGTCGTATTCATCTAACCAATGCGCAAGCAAAGTTAGAAGATGGAAAAACGTTATTATCACTACTGAGCTTAAGAGATAGTTATGCTGAACAGCATAAGATCTTAATGGATGCGATTACCAATACACATCGTGAATCTGATCGTTATAGCTCACGTGAAATTAAGTGGAAGAAAGTCATTCCTGTTTCTAGCTTACAAAAGCAGACTGATGATATCAGTGCGAAACTCCGTGACTTAAACATCAAAATTCAAGCTGCCAACTGGCAAATTGATTTAATCGAATAAACAATAGATTTTGTGGAATCATTTTCACAATCAAAGTTTGGACATACTGGGCGAGTACAAGATCCTGCGTTACTCCGATCTGAGGGATTGAAAATAATTCAGGCGGCTATGGCAGCATGTGAGTCGTGCATCGATATTCACTTATCAGACTCAGCACTATGTACCTAGTAAACCTTTGTCGAAAACAAAGTCAAACGTTACTTCGCATTACCATGTACTGACAGTATGTTCATTAAATTAGAAAATAAGGAAAACAGAAGTGAATAAAGCTTTGGCAAATATGCCCAAAACCATCCAAATTGATGGTTCACAAGGTGAAGGTGGTGGACAGATTTTAAGAACTGCTCTTGCCCTTTCAATGATTACAGGTCAGGCATTTGAATTAATTAATATACGTGCAGGACGTAAAAAACCAGGGTTAATGCGTCAACATTTGGTTTGTGTACAAGCATCTCAACAAATTAGCCAAGCTTATGTAGAGGGTGCTGAATTACATAGCCAACGTTTATATTTCGCACCTCAGCATGTTCAAAGTGGTAAATATCAATTTCAAATCGGTTCAGCGGGTAGTACAACACTGGTTTTACAAACGCTTCTACCTGTTTTGTTATTACAAAATGAAGCTACCGAACTCACCATTTCAGGGGGTACACATAACCCACTTGCACCAACAGCAGATTTTATTGAATACTGCTTTTTACCTGCTCTAGCGAAGATTGGAATTAACGTCGATTTTAGATTAAATAAAGCAGGCTTTTTTCCAATTGGTGCAGGTGAAATTCAGATTACCGTTCAGCCATGGCAAGATCGAAACAGCTTAAATTTATTAGATCGTGGCGCTTTGCAATCCACAGAGGCTTTTGCCGCCACTCTAAACCTTTCAGAGGAAGCACAAATTGCTCAACGTGAATTAACCACATTAAGTAAAAAGCTAAACTTAAGCTCTCAGCAGCAATTTCATTTAAATGGAATTAGCCAAGGCAATACAGTCTATGTGAAAGTTACTCATCAATATCACACTCAACTGTTTACAGCTTTAGGTGAGATGCGCAAAAGTGCAGAGCAAATAGCTGATCATTTAGCAAAAGATGTAAATCTATATTTATCTTCGCAGGCTGTTGTAGATGAGTATTTGGCAGATCAATTGCTTCTACCTTTAGCTTTAGGTCAAGGTGGTGAGTTCACCGCACAATGTATTAGCGAACACACTCGTACTCAAGCAGCCATGATTGAAAAGTTTATGGATTGTGAAATCGAGTTTGCCGAGTTAAATCCAGATCATTTTCATGTAAAGGTCACAGTTTAAGAAGCTCATAACTGAGCTTCTTATTTTAAAATAATTACTCTACAGATGCCAAAGCTGTCACCAACAACTTCCAGCATTTCTCTACAGTATCTACTTTGACTCGTTCGCCTGGTGCATGTGCCCCTTGAATATCCGGTCCAAATGAAACCATCTGTAAATCTGGATAATGCTCGGCAATAATTCCACACTCCAAGCCTGCATGAATCACTTTAAGATTTGGTTCAATGTTAAACGCCTTTTTATAGGCTTGCTGTAAGCACTTTAGAGCAGCCGAGTCAGGATTTGGTGTCCAACCCGAAACTAACGGTGTGAGTGCTGAGGCTATATTAAATTGACTAAAATGTGCCTGAATTTTTTCTGCAAAATCTTGAGCTTCTTGGTTCACCATTGAGCGGACCATTAAAACAGCTTTTCCGCCTTCTCTGTTTAGTCTCACCACTCCAATATTATTTGAGGTTTCAACTACGTCTGGTAAAGCTTGACTCATACTTGCAACACCATATGGACTTGTTGCTAAAGCTTGCAACCACTCGTTTTGCTGCTGTTGAGCAATCGCTCCCGCCACTTTAGCGCTATTGGCCTGAATAGTTAATTGCAGATTGTCATCAATACCTTGTAGCTGTTGCTTCCACTCTTCCTGATATTCAGCGATTAATTTTTCTAGTTCAGGTAATTGGTTAGGCGAAATTACAATGGTTGCCACTGCTTCTCGAGGTAAAGCATTACGAGCTGTACCACCTGTAAATTCAACAAGGTGTCCACCAAGCTTTGCTAAATACTCATTTAAAAAGCGGGCCAGAATAACGTTGGCATTACCACGTCTTAAATGAATATCTACACCAGAGTGACCACCTTTAAGGCTAGCCACCTGAATATTTACAACCGTCAAATTTTCAGAAATTGTCTCATACGTGAGTGGCTGTTCTACTTCAACATCAATACTGCCAGCACATCCGAGATATAACTCACCCCACTCTTCTGTATCAATATTAAATAGCCATTTCCCTTTTAGTACACCTGCCTGTAAAAGCCGTGCACCACTCATGCCTGCTTCTTCATCAACAGTTAAAAGAACTTCAATTGGTCCATGAGCAATATCATTTGAGTCTAAAACTGCCAAGGCTAAAGCTACCCCGATGCCATTGTCTGCACCTAAAGTAGTGTCTTTAGCAATTAACCAGCCATCTTCAAGGACTGGACGAATTGGGTCTTTAAAGAAATCATGTACTGTGCCAGTGTTGGCTTGTGTGACCATATCTAAATGGCCTTGCAGAATAACGCCAGACACATGTTCTTTACCCACAGTCGCATTCTTACGGATAATTAAATTACCGACTTCATCTATGTAAGTTTCTAAATTTCGACTTTCAGCCCAGTTTTGTAAAAACTCACGAAGCTGCTGTTCATGCTTTGATGGACGAGGAATAGTGCAAAGTGTTTGAAAATGCTGCCAAACCACTTGAGGAGATAATGCTGCAATATTGACTTGTGTCATGAAAACCACACTCTAATTATGTAAATATCTTAATAATTTCAATATACACAATGCATTAAAGATAGGTAGGAATTTCAGGAAAGATTTTGTATTTTTATCTTTAATCTAAAGAAATTGTACGACTTTTCTAAAAAGTCGCACTTCATGAATAACTCTTAACAGTCGCCTGCTTAGTTTTTCCATTCAAATGCTGAAAAGCTATGATCAGCTTTCAAACTATTTTCAACTGCCTGTGCAAGCTGACGAATGATGCTTTGTGTTTCAATTTTCTCAAACCAGTCTTGCTCTTCATCTGGATTAGCAGAGATTTCACACATCAAATGCCCTTCATGGTCTGTTTTCTGACAAGTAATCGACAAGGGTAAAAGATGATTATCGATACTGACTTCTACCTTTTCATGCTCATGCACAATGTGCTGTGCATCAAAACCATAATGCCCCAATTGTTTAAACAGTAAAGCCGCTACATATTCTTGAGTGATATGGCATTCATTTGGTGGATGATCAAGCACCCCATGTTGTGGGCAACTGGCAATAAATTGTAATTTTTTCATCCTTTGTCCTAACACTTTTATCATTATCTGCGCTTAGCATAAGCAATAAACAAACAGCAGCCAAGCCTTTAGCCCGCTGCTGCCGTTGCTATTGTGTTAGCAATTATAAAATGTGTTAGGTCAAAAGTTATTGGCTAACTTCGATTGTTAAGCCTGCACGATTCGCCAACTCAGTGAAAGTTGGGAAGCTTGTCGCCACAGTTTCAGTACCCTGAATTGTAATCGGACCAGAATTACGAAGACCTGCCATACTAAAACTCATAGCAATACGGTGGTCATGATGTGATTCGATTTCACCACCAGCAAAGATTGGTGACCAATCGCCAGATTTGCCTTTACCTTCGATAATGATGCCATCATCAGTTGGTGTGCAGTCAATACCCATAATTTTTAAGCCATCTGCCATAACCTGAATACGGTCAGATTCTTTCACACGAAGTTCTGCCGCACCGGTTAGTACCGTTTGGCCTTCGGCACAAGCTGCTGCAATAAATAAAGCTGGGAATTCATCAATTGCTAAAGGTACTTGGTCTTCTGGCATATGAATGCCTTTAAGCGTGCGTGAACCTTTAATATGAATATCAGCAATAGGTTCGCCACCAGCAATACGTTCATTTTCAACAGTTAGATCAGCACCCATCTGTTTTAAAATTTCAATTACGCCAGTACGTGTTGGGTTAATACCTACAGCTTCCAGAACAACATCGGAACCCTCAGTAATTGCAGCACCCACCATAAAGAAAGCAGCAGATGAAATATCTGATGGTACTTGAATGTCAGTACCTACTAATTTTCCGCCACCAACAAGAGAAATTTTGTTGCCTTCAGTTTTAACATCATAGCCAAATGCGCGAAGCATACGCTCTGTATGGTCACGAGTTGGCTCTGGTTCTGTAACAGAGATTTCACCTTCAGCCCATAGGCCCGCAAGTAAAATACCAGACTTCACTTGAGCAGATGCCATAGGTAAATCGTATTGAATCGCTTTTAACTGTTGACCACCAGTAATGCTTACAGGTGGTGTGCCTTTCTCACCCGTAGTCTGAATTTGCGCACCCATTAAACGTAATGGCTTAGCAATACGCTCCATTGGACGTTTAGAAAGTGAAGCATCACCAGTCATCACTGAATCAAACTTTTGTGCAGATAACATGCCTGAAAGCAAACGCATGCTTGTACCAGAATTACCCATATACAATGCACTTGCTGGCGCTTTTAAGCCATGCATGCCCACGCCATGAATGGTCACTTCACCATTTTTAGGGCCTTCAATGCTTACACCCATATCACGGAAAGCTTGTAAAGTTGCTAAAGCATCTTCACCTTCGAGGAAGCCAGTGACATGGGTAGTGCCTTCGGCAATAGCACCAAACATAATGGAGCGATGTGACACAGATTTGTCACCCGGTACGGTAAATTTACCTTTAAAAGTTTTATTTCCCGGTAAGATACTGAATTGCTGTGTCACCTTATTTTTCTCCATTAAAGGTTTTTTGGCTAGCATATGATTGAAATGTTGACGTGCTGCTTGAGCATGGCCGAGTAAACCCATTAATGCATGAGAATCTTCGTTTTCAATCAATTTTCTAAGTACGGTAAGTTGCTTTTCGAAGCCATCTACAGCATTTAATATCGCTGTTTTATTGGCAAAGAAAATGTCATGCCACATTTGAGGATCACTGGCCGCAATCCGCGAAAAATCACGAAAACCACCCGCTGCATAGCGAAAAATATCGAAATTATCTTCACGGTTTGCAAGTTGCTCGACCAGATTAAATGCCATTAAATGTGGTAAATGACTCGTATGTGCTAGCACTTCATCATGCTTGGCAACATCCATACAAATGACTTCAGCTTTAGCAGCTGACCAAAGTTGAATTAGTTTATCAACAGCCCATTCTGCACTTGTCGGTAACGGCGTTAAAATTACTTTGTGATTTGCAAATAGATCAACCTTACCTGCATGAACACCCGTGTGTTCACTACCCGCAATAGGGTGCCCCGGTACAAAACCTGCTGGTAAATTTTCACCAAATACAGCTTTTGCTGCATCTACGACATTACCTTTTGTACTTCCCACATCAGTTACAATTGTGGTTTCTGACAAATAAGGTTTAATTTGCTCAAGCACTTTTTGCGTAGCACGCACTGGCAAGGCTAAAACGACTAAATCTGCCCCTCTCACGGCTTCAACAGGATCAGAAAATCCTTCTTCTATTAAGCCAAGTGATTTTGCATCTTCTAAAGTTTTCTGTGAACGTGTAGATGCAACAACAGTTGTCGCCAACTTTTCTGCAACAATAACACGAGCTAAACTCGACCCGATGAGTCCTAAACCAATAAATGCAACTTTTTTAAATAGGGGTTGTGACATAACTTCAACTTTGCTTTTGCTCAAAGATATTTAAACCATTGAACAATTTGTTTTTAAGCATAATGACATGCTTATCTTGATGCATGTCATTATTCCAACATAAGTGATTACAGAACAGCGGCAGGATAAGAACCTAAAATACGAATCTCTTTCACCATTGGGCGAATATCATTAATCGCAGCAGCAACATTCTCTTGTTCGATATGACCTTCTAAATCGATAAAGAATACATATGCCCACTTTTCAGGTAATGCTGGACGAGTCTCAATACTTGTTAAGCTAATATTATGTTTTGCAAATGGTGCTAAAATTTCTAATAAAGCACCCGCACGGTCATGTGCTGAAATCAATAACGATGTTTTATCATTACCGCTTTGTGGAATTTTTTCACGTCCAATCACTAAGAAACGAGTGGTATTTTCCGGATTATCTTCAATATTACTATGTAAGATTTCAAGGTTATACATACCTGCTGCAATATCAGATGCAATCGCTGCCGAATGCCATTCGTTGCGAATACGGCGCGCAGCTTCTGCATTTGAGTTTAAAGCAACACGTTCAACACCAGGATAATGCGCATCTAACCATTGACGGCATTGTGCCAAAGTTTGCTGATGAGCATAAATCTGCTTAATACTGTCTTTACGTGTATTTTCAGAAACAAGAAATTGATGATGAATACGTAATTCAACTTCACCAATCACATTTAAATTCGATGTTTTAAAGCAATCTAAGGTATGGTTTACAACACCTTCAGATGAGTTCTCAACTGGAACTACACCGTAATGTGCACTACCTGCTTCCACTTCACGGAAGACTTCATCAATCGTTGGAAGTGGGCGTACAACTGCATCTTTACCAAAATGCTTAAGCACAGCAGATTGAGTAAAAGTACCTTCAGGCCCTAAAAATGCAATACTTTGCGGCGCTTCTAAAGCAAGGCAAGCAGACATAATTTCACGGAACAAACGCGCCATGGTTACATCAGACAAAGGACCTTGGTTACGCTCCATAACTTTACGTAACACCTGCGCTTCACGTTCAGGACGATAAAACAAAGGATTCTCTTCGGAAGCAAATTTAGCTTTCGCAACAGCTTCAGCAAGGCTTGCGCGTCGATTTAATAATTCTTGAATCTGTTGATCCACGCTATCAATATCTTCGCGAATTTGTTCTAAACTAAGAGAAGTCGTTTTGTTTTGATCATCGTTGATCATTAGAATGCAGCCTCAGTAAAATCATCTTTTAAACGAGAGTATAACAATAGTCTGCTTTGATTTGTTAGGCAATATGGCTGTAAGAGCTTTTTTCATTAACCTTTTTACGCACATTCCTTGAATTACTTTATTTGATAATGATTTTCATTTATCATTTGTGTAATAAATTTTATTATTCCCCATTATGCATAAATCATTTTTCTTTTTACCTTGCTGTTTCCTTTTAGGCTCATTAATAAGTAGCTCTGTTTTGGCTCAAACTTCTACACAAAATCAATCCAAAATCGTCTTTCAAAATAATCAGGCACAATTTCAAATTAAATCTAAAAATACAGGCCATGATTATCTTATTCAAATTTATAAACCACCCGTTGCCCCACCCCAACAGGGTTATCCAGTACTTTATATATTAGATGGCAATGCAACATTTCCAAGTGCTGCCAATATTGCCCAGTCAATTGGTGCAGGTTCTGCAAAATTAGGCCTAGACCCGCTCATGATCGTCGCGGTTGGCTATCCGCAGCAAAAAACTTTTGATGTGCAAAAACGTGCTTATGATTACACACCAAAACCTTCTGCTGAATTTCAGGCACAAGGTAAATATAAATATGGTGGTGCTGACAAATTCATCAATTTCTTAAATGATGAACTCAAACCAGAAATTGCAAAACAGTTTCCAGTTAATAGTCAACAACAGAGTCTATATGGACATTCTTTTGGAGGCTTGTTGGTTCTTTATCATTTTTTTCAAAAGCCAGATGCATTTCAGCGTTATTTTGCTGCAAGCCCTTCTCTTTGGTTTGATCAAGGCATGTTATTTAAAAAGTTAGATCATTGGCAAAGTCAAAAACAAAGCAACTCTCCGATGCTTTTGACCACAGTCGGTACACATGAGCAAGGCGGGCCTCGTACTCAACTTGATAATAAATTTAATGAAACAGATTTCTTTAAAGCTCTGGAAAATAAACGTTCAGATCAATTTACTTATTGGCATTTTTATAACCCAGCTGAACAACACATTACAAATTTGTATGCGAGTCTACCTAAAGCCCTTATGTTTGCTTCGTGCAAAGACCTAGAAAGCTGTAAATCTTTATTTGATGGGCCATTCCAGCAGCCAGCCAAGTAAAAAATTATATTTAAAGATGATTATTTCGTTGTTCTTAAAGATAATCCTCTTAATGCATAGATTGGTTATACTGACCCAATATGTCATAACAACAGTAAAATAGAATGAATAAAATTATTGTTTTAGGCTTACTGGGTCTTACAAGTTTTAGTTTAACGGCTTGTGGCGGTTGCCCCTTAATCGCAGGGTGTAATGGTACTGATAATTCTCCGTACTATATGACAACTGTCAGTAATCAAGTTCGTGGTATTCCAATCCCACCCCAAACCAAGCTGACTTATCAGTCCCAAAATTTCAGGCAGAAATTTGAGCAAACACATGCTTTAAAAGAGAAAAATTTATCAGGCATCTATTTACAAGAAGGTACAGCAATCATTTGGGGCGGTATGCCAGTAGACATGTTTATACAGTTTTCTAATCCCGAAATGAAAGGCTTCTCGGTCTATCCAGCACGAGGATTTAAAGCAGAATTATCAAATGAGTTTTTACGTTTATGGAAAAGCTGTGAAAGCGATTTAAACATTAACTTAAAGGACCCAAATGACTGGTCATTTAATCCTGAAAATATGAAAATAACTGGTTGTGGTGTCGTCTTTCAAGAACGTAGTGAATACACCGAAGATTCATTTCATCAAGATGAAGCCGATGAGTTTTTAAGAAAGATGAATCATGCATTACAGCAATTACCGAAACAACAAGACTATCCTGCCATTCAACAGAAGACCAAATAGTTAAAAACAAAACAGCCTGTTCTAAGACAGGCTGTTTTTTCTCTGCTTAATTAGGCTTTGCCAATTAATCCACGGGCTACGATTTCTTTCATAATTTCATTTGTACCACCGTAAATACGTTGGATACGGGCATCTACAAAGAAACGTGAAATTGGATATTCAGTCATGTAACCATAACCACCAAAAAGCTGGAGTAAGTTGTCTGCGACCTTCATTTGCATATCACTACTGAAACTTTTCAATGCCGCAGCTGTTTCTACATCTAGTTTGCCTTCTTGATATAAAGCAACATTTCTTTCATAAAAAGCTGCTGTAGCAAGCTCATCAATTTTTGCTTGTGCTAAAACAAAACGTGTATTTTGGAATTGTGAAATGGGTTGACCAAATGCTTGACGCTCTTTTACATAAGCTGTTGTCAAATCAATCGCACCGCGAATTGCACCAATTGCAGTAGATGCAATTGCAGTACGTTCACGAGGTAACTCTTGCATTAAATAAGCAAAACCTTGCCCAGCTTGACCAAGTAACTGGTTTTTAGGTACTTTCACATTATCAAAAAACAACTCAGATGTATCTTGAGAATGTAGGCCGATTTTGTCTAAATTTGTGCCTTTTTTAAAGCCTTCCAAATGTGTATCTGCCAATAACAATGACACACCTTTCGCCCGTGCTTGAGGATCAGTTTTTACTGCAAGCACAACAAGATCAGCATGCTGTCCATTTGAAATAAATGTTTTTGAACCATTTAATAAATAGTGATCGTCTTGCAAAATGGCACTGGTACGCATTGATTGTAAATCCGAACCTGCTCCTGGTTCAGTCATACCAATTGCACCAACAACTTCACCTGTTACCATTTTCGGTAACCAATATTGTTTTTGCTCTTCTGTCCCGATATGTAAAATATACGGTGCGGCAATTTCAGAGTGGCAAGAAATAGCTGTTGATAATGCACAAAAGCCAGCACGTGCAGATTCTTCAACCAGCATCAATGAATAGTAAGTTGGAACCCCATAACCACCATATTCTTCTGGAACATCCACACATAAATAGCCATTTTCACCCAGTTGATTCCAAACTGAACGAGGCATGATTCCTTCGCGTTCCCATTGGTCGTAGTGAGGCGCAATATGCTCACTCATAAAACGTTTAAAATTATCACGGAATAATTCTAAATCTGCATCGTATGCCAACATAATATTTTCCTTCAGCTTTATTGTTTTATCGAATCTCATTGCTGTGCATGCTAATCATTTTTTTAGCAACTGTCATGGCATACCTGCTCATTAAAACTGTACTTTTCAGTCAGCCAATAAAAAAGGAAGCTTTAGCTTCCTTTTTTATATAGATTTATTTGAATTAATCTAGACCTTCAGCGACTTGAGGACTTTTTGGTTCCATCATTTTTCTGTCGACTTCATCTGGATTATTTAAAGCATCATTAAGCTTATCTTTATCTAAAGCACCGACCCATTTAGCAACAACAATTGTCGCTAAAGAGTTACCAACAAGGTTAGTTAAAGCACGTGCTTCTGACATGAAACGGTCAATACCTAAAATCAATGCCAAACCTGCAACTGGAATATGTCCTACAGCAGACAAAGTTGCCGCCATAACAATAAAGCCAGAGCCAGTTACACCCGCCGCACCCTTAGATGAAATTAAGAGTACTAATAACAAAGTGATCTGATGTTGAATATCAAGCTGAGTATTCGTTGCCTGAGCAATAAAGATTGCTGCCATAGTCAAATAAATTGACGTTCCATCTAGGTTAAATGAATAACCTGTTGGAATAACCAAACCAACTACAGACTTTTCACAACCTGCAATTTCGAGTTTACGCAACATGCGAGGTAAAACAGATTCAGAAGAAGATGTACCAAGTACAATTAATAACTCTTCACGAATCATGCGAATCATTTTGAGGATACTGAATCCACTCATACGGCTGATTGTACCCAAAATCAAGAAGATAAAGAGTAAACACGTAACATAGAAGCAGAGAATTAATTGCCCTAATTGTACAAGTGAACCAACGCCATATTTACCAATGGTGAATGCCATTGCACCGAATGCACCAATCGGAGCCAGTTTCATAATCATGTTCACAATGTTAAAGAACACATGTGCAACTTGATCAATAAATTTTAAAACTGGACGTCCTGCATCACCTAACTTATGTAAAGCAAAACCAAAGAGAATTGCAAAAAGAAGGACTTGTAAGATTTCACCATTTGCAAATGCGCCAACAACCGTATCTGGAATGATGTGCATTAAGAAATCAATGGTAGATTGTGACTCACCAGAACTGACGTATTTTTGAATGCCCGAGGTGTCTAGAGTTGTAGGGTCAATATTCATCCCTACACCCGGTTTAGCAATGTTAATTACAACAAGGCCAATCAGAAGTGCAATTGTTGAAACAACTTCAAAGTATAACAACGCGACGCCGCCAGTTTTTCCGACTGACTTCATGCTTTCCATGCCAGCAATACCGCTGACCACGGTACAGAAAATAACTGGAGCGATGATCATCTTGATCAAACGAATAAAGGCATCACCTAATGGCTTGAGTTTCTCACCTAAACCTGGGATATGCTGTTCAACACCATTGACAATTTGCGTTGAGCTTGGGGAAAAATGCCCTACCAAAACACCCGCAATAATCGCAATAATCACCTGAAAATAAAGTGATTTATAAATCGGTTTTTTAGCCATAACTTTACTTCAATCTATATTTCCAAGTCCGTTGGAAATACCAAAATGAAACGTCTATTCTTTACGAATACACAGCCCTAACCTTTCACATGAACACCGCAAAAGGGAAACGGTTCTTTGTAAACAAAAAACCTTCCTACTACCTCAATGAAAACAAAAAAAGTTGTTTTCTAAAACAGGAGAATACCTGAAGTTTCTAACCACTTTGAGTAGTTAGAAATAACCTCTTACTTTTTCAATAAAAAGCTGAAGATATAGGAGAATCACAGAAAATTATGATATGAGTGCTCAAAAAAGCACGAGAAAGTGTACTCGAATTAAATAATGATTCGGTTAAATTTTTAGCTAATACGCGCAAAAAACACTCATGCAGCCTTAAGACTTTAGTATAAGAAACACTTTTGATATTTTTTCGACAGTTTTTTATGTCATATTGATTAAATACTTGTGGACATTTCATTCTGAGCTGCCTACATCCCATCATTTTTATTGTTTTTGAACCACCATGAATACTAAACGTAATATCTATAAAGATGCTGAACACCCATTCGCTCAATATGTCCGTATTTTAGGTAAGGGAAAAAGTGGTTCACGCTCTTTAAGCTATGAAGAAGCTTATCAAGCATTTAGCATGATTTTAAAAGGTGAAGTGCTTGATGTGCAGTTAGGTGCTTTTTTAATGCTACTTCGTGTTAAAGAAGAATCTATTGATGAACTCGCGGGATTTGTTCAAGCCACTAGAGATCAACTCAATTTTCAACCTTTAGACGTTGATTTAGACTGGTCATCTTATGCGGGTAAACGTAAACATTACCCATGGTTTTTGTTAGCAGCTCTCACACTTGCACAGCATGGCCATAAGATTGTTATGCATGGTGCATCAGGCCACACGCTTAACCGCGTCTATACCGAGCAAGTTTTAGAATATTTGGGTTATCAAATTTGTCATTCTGAACAAGAAGTGCGTACACAACTAGCAGAACAAAATTTTGCCTACTTATCATTAGATGTGATTTCACCAGTTTTAAGTGAACTAATTTCTTTAAGAAATGTAATGGGTTTACGCTCACCTATTCATACTTTAGCCCGTTTAATTAATCCTTTTAATGCTAAAGCTACCTTACAAGCTATCTTTCATCCAGCGTATAGGACCTCTCATCAGCATAGTGCGCTTCGCTTAGGCTATCAAAATAGTGCAGTCATTAAAGGTGAAGGCGGTGAATTTGAGCGAAACCCCGATGCTAAAACTCTCATTTGTGGTATTAAAAATGGTGAGCTCTATGAACATGAGTTGCCAAAGCTTACGCCTGAACGTAGCCCAATTGAAGAAGAATTAGATTTAGCTACTTTTAAGGCAGTATGGCTTGGTCAACAGCATCATGAATATGGTGAAATGGCAGTAACTGAAACAATGGGTATTGCGTTATATACGATGGGCGTTGTTGCTAGCTTTGAAGAAGCGATGCAAAAAGCAAAACTATTATGGGAAACAAGAAATTCAGGGCTAAAAGATAAAATTTAGTTCATACAGCCTTATACGCCATGTCTCTTCGATGTTGTTGCATAGGCAATACTTACTTTTCAAAGATGAAAAGTAACAAAAATCTTTCGTTGAGCAAACAGTACGTTCTTGTACTGTTGCTCAACAGGCGACATCCATGTCGCCGACGCGATAGCAAATGCTAATACGATTTATTCTTTTATTCTAAAATGCGGTTTTAAACAAAACGAATTGGTTTAAATTCTGGCTCATGTTTGTGATGATCATCTTCACAAACCTCACCCTCTTCTTTCGTACCACGGTCAATATAGCCACTACGCTGCTCTTCTGGTAAGTTCTTTAACTCCCAAGCAATTACAGCTTGCATACAAGTTTCACGCTGCTCTTTTGTTAAAACAACGCCATTTGGCCATTTACCAATTTCTACTGCTGTTTTTAAACGCTCTACAATCTCAGGGTTTAAAATAGATAGCATTTGTTCAATATTCATGATTCATCTCTTTGGAAAGATTCAAAATCTTGGTTCCAACCAAGTTTGGTACGGCAGGCCATATAAAAATCATAACCTGGTGGATGCAATAAACTTAGTTTAAATGGATGTTTGCGGATGTGTAAACTATCTCCAACATTGAGCGATATGCTATGTTGACCATCTGCACTCACCATCGGTAATACCCGATTTTCGCGAATAACAATCTTAATTTCGCTTTGTCCACCGACTACGATAGGACGTGATGACAATGTGTGGGGATGCATTGGAACTAATGCAATCGCATCCATACTTGGATGTAAAATTGGTCCACCACCTGACAACGCATAAGCCGTTGATCCAGTTGGAGTCGAAACAATTAAACCATCACTATGTTGGCGATAAACATATTGGCCATCAATGTTAAGTTCAAAGTCAATCATGTGGACCGACTTACCCGAATGCAAAACGACATCATTTAAAGCAATGGCATCATAAATGACTTCGCCATTTGTTCGCACTTCCATTTCAAGCAAGAAACGGCGATCAAGTTGAAAATGCCCTTGAAGCACTTGGTCAAGTTTAAAAATTGCTTCTGACGGTTTGATATCGGTTAGAAAACCTAATCGCCCACGGTTGATACCAATAACAGGTGTATTGTAACGAACTAAAGCTCTTGCTGCATGCAGTAAAGAACCGTCCCCGCCAACTACAATAACTAAATCAGCAACTTCACCTAATAAATGACGGCTTACTACCTGTGCATGATCATAAGGCACTAATTCAGCAGTTTCCTGATCAAAAATGGGGTTTAAACCTAGGTTCAATAAATGATCATGAATTAAACATAGTGTTTCTACAACTGATGATTTATCTGGTCGACCGATTAACCCGACGTTTCTGAAGGACTTATGTGAAATTTGCACGAATGAGTAAGCTCCGCTGCGATACTTGCCTATAATAACATTAACCTGATTAATTTAAAAAAACATAACTACAAGATGCTGTAAAATTCAATCTAAGTTTTCCAATTATTCACAGTTTTATCATTGCAAATTGATGACAAGCTATCGCATCATTACAGGCATTGTTAGGGTTTTATCTCATTTTTATGAAGTTTGAACGTGGTATCGGTTTCTTTGCACTAATCTTTTCCATTTTGGTCATTGGTGCTTTTATTGCTCTTAGTATCTATCTGATTCGTTTAGATAATATTATCCGTGAAAAATTTGAAGGACAACGGTGGGATATTCCTGCCAAAGTGTTTGCACGACCTCTGGAAATTTATAACAACGCGCCTATTTCCCAAGCAAATTTCACTCAAGAATTGAAGCTACTGGGTTACAAAACTTCAAGTAATTATGACAAGTCTGGAAGTTATGTTGCTCAAGGCAGCAACATGTATATTCACACACGTGGTTTTGACTACGGCGATAGTGTTGAACCTGAACAAGTCTTAGAGTTAAGTTTTGCAAATGATCAAGTTGTTGAAGTTCGAAGTACTAAACCCTCTTCAACTGGCGTTGCACGCTTAGAACCGTTACTCATTGGAGGAATTTATCCTCAACACAATGAAGACCGTGTACTCATTAAACTGAATAATGTCCCTAAACCACTCATTGAAGCTTTAATTTCTACAGAAGACCGCAATTTTTATCATCATCATGGTATTTCAATTCGCGGTACGGCTCGTGCACTAGTGAGTAATATCACAGGTGGAAAGCGTCAAGGTGGCTCAACCCTGACTCAACAATTAGTTAAAAACTTCTATCTCACACCTGAGCGTACATTAAAACGTAAAGTTAATGAGGCCTTAATGGCTTTGCTCATCGAGCTGCATTACAGTAAAGATGAAATTTTAGAAGCCTATTTAAATGAAGTGAATCTGGGCCAAAACGGTAGCTACTCAATTAATGGCTATGGTTTGGCTTCACAATTTTATTTTGGTTTACCATTACGTGAACTTAGCGTTGCACAACAAGCTTATTTAGTAGGTTTGGTACAAGGCCCTTCTTTATATAATCCTTGGAAAAACCCTGAAGGTGCAAAAAAACGCCGCGATACCGTATTAAACAACATGCGTGTGATGGGTTATTTAACTCAAGCCGAATATGAAGATGAAATTGCACGTCCTTTAAATGTATTAAGTAAACCAAGTTTAGGGCCTGCAAAATTCCCAGACTTTTTAGATATTGTACGTCGTCAATTACGCACAGAATATCAAGAAAGTGATTTAACCAATCAGGGCTTACGTATTTTTACGACCTTAGACCCAATTACTCAAACTCAAGTTCAAAATGCGTTTAAAGCTTCAGTAGACCGCTTAGCAAACAGCAACCCAGCACGTTTGAAAAATCTACAAGGTGCTGTACTAATTGCCCATCCTGAAAATGGTGAGCTTGTTGCAGCAGTTGGCTCTACACAAGACTTTACTGGTTTTAACCGTGCTTTAGATGCAAAACGCCAAGTCGGTTCTTTATTGAAACCTGTCATTTATTTAAGTGCGATTGAATCTGGACGTTATAACTGGGCAAGCCAAATTGAAGATGCACCAATCAGTGTTCCTGTAGATGGCGGTAAAAGCTGGACACCTAAAAACTATAGTGGTGGTGGACATGGTGTAGTAAGTCTGAGCGAAGCATTAGCAAACTCATACAACCTTTCTGCTGTACGTTTAGGTCAAGAGTTTGGTTTATCAACATTTACCAATAATCTAAGAAAGTTTGGTGTTGAATCAACGATTCCTGCCTACCCTTCTATTTTCCTTGGGGCAGTCAATATGTCACCAATGGAAGTACTCGGAATCTATGAGAACTTCGCTACAGGCGGCTTTAAATATCCAACTCGTGCAATTCGATCTGTGGTAGATGCGAATGGTCGTTTACTTGACCGTTATGGCCTCAATGTACAACAAACGATTGATCCAGCTGTTGGCTATATCATGAATTATGGTTTACAACAGGTCATGTCTTCGGGTACTGGTCGTTCAGCCTATAGCAGCTTATCTCCAGCTTTAAAATTGGCAGGTAAATCAGGTACAACTAACGATACACGTGACTCATGGTTTGCTGGTTATTCGGGTAACCATGTCGCTGTAGTATGGTTAGGTTTAGATGACAATAAAGTAACGGGTTTAACTGGTTCATCTGGTGCATTGCCAGTATGGACTAACGTGATGAAACAGTTACGTCAAACTCCTGTGAATATACGTCAACCAGACACTGTACAGTGGCAGTGGATTGATCGTGCAACGGGTGATTTATCTGCTCAGGCTTGTGATGGCGCTATGTATATTCCGATGCTAACACATACGGTTCCGCACCGTGCTACGCCATGTGGAGCACCTTATTATCAAGTTGATCCAACATATACGCCACAAAGTGATAACACAACGCCTGACTCTCAGGATGATAATACCGACAGTTATATTCGTGAAAGCGAAAGTCAGATGCAACAAGATCTGTCAAATAACTCACGTGTAATTTCAAGTGGTAGTTATAATAACTAAGTGTAAACAGGAAATTAGGATATGTTGAAGAAAGGTGTTTTTTATATTGGTGCTGTTCTTATGGTCGGCTGTACAACCTTGCCTGATCATTCTGACTCCAAAGAGAAAACACCTACTCCTCCAGTCAAAAAGACGGAAACTCCATCGGGTGTAAAAATTACACCTTATGATCATCCGGAAATTCAACGCAAAAATTTACAGGTGATCGTTCCTCAACAGAAAAATCCTCAACATTTTAGTGATGATGGCAGCCAGTTACCTGCATTTAAAGTTTTAATGCAAAAAACACAGCAGGCTTATAAAAACCAGCAATGGTCAGAAGCTGAACGCTATGCACTTCAGGCACAGCGTTTAGCACCGCAAGCAGCTGAGACTTATTTATTTCTTGCACTTACTGCAAATCATAAACAGCAATATTCTAATGCTGAGTCTTTAGCACGACGTGGTTTAAGCTTTGCTCAGAGCCCAGCAATGAAAAAACAGCTTTGGCTAACCATTTTAAAAGCTGGGCAACAACGTAATAATCAAAAAACTGTTCAAGAAGCACAACAAGCATTAAAAGCGCTCTAACTTTTAATGCTTTTATGTCTTATTAAAAATTACGAATCCCCGCCAAGCCATACGCACCGTGTTGCTGTGCTGTGACTAAATCATCAGGACTCATGCCTCCCAAAGCGAATACGGGAATCTGGCATTTCTCAATCAAGTCATTTAAACGATCCCACCCTAATGCGGTCGCATCTGGATGGGTCTCTGTTACTTTGACAGGACTTATAAAAACAGCATCACAGCCAATTTGCTGAGCATGCTGTAAAGAAACCGCATCGTGGCAAGCAGCAATAAAACGTACTCCCACTTCCAAGTCGCCTTTATGCAAACTCATTAATTGGGATTGCTTAAGATGTACTGTTTTTATATGAGTTTTTAACTCAGGTTTTAGCTTGTGCCAAACATCGACATTCACGATTAATTTTGAAAGTTGATCGGTATCTAAAAGAGCTAACTTTTCTAGATCTGCCTGATCAAAATTATCTTTTTCAAAACGCCAATACACTAAAATGTCATTATTTTCGACTGGTGTCAGCGTAGGACTAATTTTAATAAAATGCGGCCAATACAATCTTTTTATGATGTCTTTATTGGCTTTCGGAAAGTTTAAGTGAAGTAATTGTTCACGTGTGTACCATGCCCATGGTTGATGAATAAGATTTAATAGTTCTTCAGGCACATAACTATGGAATAAATGTAAATTGACAATAATGTCGTCATATTCATGATGAATATAATCAAATTGATGCCAATCTTTTAAACCAATACCCACTTCCTCATAGATTTCACGGCGACAAGCTTCTTCGGGTGTTTCACCTTGCTCAACCTTTCCCCCCGGAAACTCATGCTTTCCACCTTGATGCTGCTGCTCTTCGCGCCATCCAACTAGTATTTTTCCACGATGGATCAAGATTGCTATAGCGACATCGACGATTGGTTTGGGCATTTTTTTACTCTCTAAAACTTTTCTCAAGTGTAAGCAAATTTTATCATTTTATAAAATCTTAAAAATCTCATTGACAGATCTATTCGATAATGATTATCATTTAAATCGTTCAAGAACATACCACGGAGCACAACAAATGAACGCACCTTTTAGCTTATTTACTCGTAACAATGAAACAGCTCATGCCTTACCAATGTTACATTCTAACAACCTCTTTGCATTAGGCCGTGAAATCCGCATTATGCATGCTGGCGAGGAATATCGTTTACGCCTCACTCGCAATAATCGTCTAATTTTAACTAAATAAAAAATACACTCGCGTTTCAATAATATTCGTGGGAAAACAAAAAATGGATAGCATGGGTAACCATGCTATTTTTTTATAATGGAAGATTAACCTCTACCCTCAAACCACCCTGTTTAGCATGCATAAAACGCAATTCACCATTATGCAATTCAATAATTTTTCGTGTAATTGAAATTCCCAACCCTGAACCTTGCTGCTGAGTACCTAATACTCGAAAAAAACGCTGTCCTAAACGTTGCAATACCTCATCATCTACACCATTTCCTGTATCTTCTATAGCAACTTTAATTTGCTGTTCGTCCTGACTAATCTCGACATGAATAGAACCTAAATTCGGGCTATAACGAATGGCATTATCAAATAAATTTCTAAAAGCAATAAACAGTAATTCTTCATTTGCAAAAGTTTTAGTTTCTGTCGACAAGGTATTTGTCTCTATCAACATCTGTTTAGCATTCGCATCTAAAGTTACAGTTTCAATGACTCTAGCCAATAAATAATTTAAATCGATAACTGTTTTTGGAAGTTGTGGCTGCTCTGCTTCATTGGGTTCTAGGCGAGCCAGAAGCAGTAAGTTTTCAAGTACTTTTGTACTTCTTGAAACGTCTTCTTGTATGCGCTCAAAGTCCTGATGAAGTTCTGGAACATGTTGATATTTACGCTGTAAAACTTGAAGGCGCATTTGTATGGCAGACAACGGAGAACGTAGCTCATGGGAAGCATCTGCTGTAAAACGTTGCTCAGCCACTAATGCTCTTTGCAATCTTGCAAGTAATTGGTTTAAAGCATCAATCACAGGCTGAATTTCGGTAATGACATCTGGATCTTGAATTGGTTCTAAATTTGAAGCTGTTTTTTGGGCAATACGTATAGAAAGTAAGTTTAGCGCAGCCAATTGTTGCTCGGTACGCCAACTTACGATGACCCATTGCAGCAACCAGAACAACACCATAAGACCGCTATAGCCTGCAAGTGCTTTGAGTACTTCTTCAATGCGTGTATTCATTGGCTGAAAGACTTCAACTTCTAGTTGAGAGTCTTCTTGTTGTGCAGCCAGACTACGCCATAATTGACCATCAAACCAAAAATATGAAAAACCTTCAGATAACTTTCCTTGTTCAAAAAGTTCATGCTGATAACTATGAGAATGAGTAAGTAATTGCCCAGAGCTTAATAACTCATACTGAATATCAAATTCATCACTGAGCTGATCAAACTGTTTCATAGAATGTTTAGAAAGGTCAGAAACCAGCAAAGTATCTGAAATTTCATCCATGATTTCGTCTTGCACTGACATGTTGTGATAAACAGAAAATATGGTAAGTAAGCTTAAAGCTACCAAGCCCACCACCACACTACTCCACATGGTGGTTTTAACCAGTTGCGACTGCAAGGATGAGCGATTCGATTTCATTTTAAATCTCCCATACGGTAGCCTAGTCCCCGTATGGTTTTAATGCAGCTACTTCCGATTTTTTTTCGAAGCTGATAAATAAATACTTCGATGGCGTTACTTTCAATTTCCTCACCCCATGCATAGAGTGCTTCTTCTAATTGATCACGGGTAATAATATGTTCTGGATGAACCATCAGCTTACGCAATATTTGGAATTCTTTTGCCGTTAAATCAATAGACTTGCCAGCACTTAATACAACTTTCGCTTGTGTATCAAGTTGCAAATCACCCCACGTTAAAATCGATTGCTGACTTAACGTTTGTTTACGCAATTGAGCGCGAATTCTGGCAGAGAGCTCTTCTAAACTAAAAGGCTTAACCAAATAGTCATTTGCACCTAAATCTAGTCCTTCTACGCGATCATGAATGCTGTCACGTGCGGTAATAAAAATAACAGGAACATTTTTTTGTTTATAACGGATCGTTGTTAGAACTTTCTCACCCGCTAATTGCGGCAGTCCCCGATCAAGTAAAATACAGTCATAGTCATGCTGTTCGATTGCCGTAAGCGCATAATCACCCCTTTCCACCCAATCGACCTGATAACCATCTAACTCTAACCATGATTGAATACTTTCAGCTTGAGAGCGATCATCTTCTGCAAGCAAAATTCTCATCTATTTTTCCTGTTATATGCTGTTTTAATCTTGCCAAGCCTTTATAAAAAAAGCAAAGCCGCATCATTTAAATGCGGCTAAAAGTAGTAGATTCAGAGATCAATGAATTAAAACTGAACTTGATCGACCTCAATTTCTACACGTTTTAAAGGTTTATAGTCGATGTCTACTTCACCAATTAGAGTGACATTTGTATTTGCTGAAATAGGACGACCCTGCCAAAGCTCATCATCTACATCCACTGTAATGCTACCCGTCTTGTCACGAAATTGATATTTTTCATCGCCTAAAGATTTTACAACCTGCCCATGTAATTTGACTGGTGTATTATCTTTTGCCGTTAATGCATGCTTAACAGTTGTCAGAGTTGCTGGTACAATTGCTGCCTGATTCACAGGTATATTTGCCATAGCTACACCAGTAACAGTTAGACCCGTAGTCATTAGTATCGCTTTAAGCATTTTCATAAGATCACCTTTTTAACCACCTCTTCGAATAGCGTAAGTACAACAGGCATAGATGAGGTGAATCTTAAGAAAAAGTTAATTTAATGGCACAACCCGCAATACCTCTTCTAATGTTGTAAGACCATCAATCACTTTACGAGCGCCCGCAATTCTTAAGGGTTCTATACCTTCTTTTTTAGTTTGCGTTCTCAAATCATTTAAGGTCATATGGCTACTAATAAGATGCTTAAGCTCAAGACTGACTGGCATAAATTCATAAATACCGACTCGCCCTTTATAGCCTGTATGACGACATTGTTCACACCCAACTGCCTGATAAACTTTTTCTGGCATTTCCATAATGTAGTCGAATGTTAAATGTTGCCATTCATCCTCATTAATATGAGTTTGCTGTTTGCAGTGTGGACAAAGTTGTCGCACTAAACGCTGTGCCAATACACCTAAAATAGTTGCTGCCGTTAAAAATGGCTGCACACCTAAATCATGCAAGCGAGTCAAACTGGACGGCGCATCATTGGTGTGTAAAGTTGATAATACCAAATGACCTGTAAGTGCCGCCTGAATGGCCATATTTGCTGTATCTTGATCGCGAATTTCCCCAATCATAATAATATCTGGATCTTGTCGCATAAGTGCACGAACACCATCTGCAAAACCTAATTCAATTGCATTATTGACCTGCATTTGGTTAAAACTAGGCTCTAACATTTCAATCGGATCTTCAATGGTACAGACATTGACCTGATCAGTTGCAAGCTGCTTTAAAGATGAATATAACGTTGTGGTTTTACCTGAACCTGTGGGGCCAGTGACTAAAATAATCCCATGGCTATTTTTTGTTAATTGCTGCCACTGTTGTAATAAACTCTCTTCAAAACCAAGCTGATGAAAAGAACGTACCAACACATCTGGATCAAAAATACGCATGACCAGTTTCTCACCAAACGCTGTTGGTAAGGTTGATAAACGGAGTTCAGTTTCTTGACCTTTAGGTGTACGTGTTTTTAATCGACCATCTTGCGGTTTACGTTTTTCCGCTACATTTAAACGCCCTAAAATTTTAATTCGGGAAATTACGGCAGTCAGCGTATTTGATGGCATGTTATAAATGGTGTGCAACACACCATCAATACGAAACCTGACTTTACCATTGTCTTTACGCGGTTCCATGTGAATATCACTGGCACTCTGCTCAAATGCAAATTGTAAAATCCAGTCAACCAATTTCACAATATGCTGATCATTCGCATCTGGGTTCTGACTATCGCCAAGCTGCAAAAGCGCTTCAACATTTTTAGTGTCACGTTCATGAGCTGCATCTTTTTGAGCGGAGTTTACCGCACGACTGACCTGATAATATTCACGCAAATAGCGTTGCAACTGTTCAGGGTTAAGTAATACCCGCTCAATTTTTTTAGGCGCGAGACTTCGCTCTAAATTGTTTAGCCAATCTGTTTGAAATGGTTGATCTGTTCCAATCACAATTCGGTCAGCATGAATTTCAACAGCTAAAATATGATTGCGAATAGCAAACTCTTGTGACATTACCTGCGTTAAAGCACTAACATCTGCCTTTAAAGGATCAATCACAAATAAAGGGAGCTGAACCAGATCTGCAAACCATAAACACAAGCGGTTTAAACTTAAATGAGCGTGTGTGTGCTGCTGATCTTTTAAATTAAAATGTGCAATCCACTGTAATGGATGCCACTTTAACTGGTCTTTTTGGCGGTGGCTTGACTGTACCAGTAATTTATCTCGTTCTGTAATCCGGCCTTCTTGTAATAGTTGTTCTAGACACCAATACGTATCTATTTGTACATGTGCATTCATGCGTTATCCCCAATATATTTTTATAATATAGCAGAGATATTTTTGATTTAACTCACCAGAAAATTGCTAAACCCTAATTTTAAATATTCTTTAACTTCAAATAATTAAACCAATTCTCAACTTAATATTTTTTTGCGTCATAGTTCATATTTATAAAAATACTGTGTATGTGGTTTTGTCTAAAAAAGACACTATGCTCACTATAATAAAAAGCATAAACTGAACGTGAATATATGATTTTTAAAACGATTCAAATCTACTTATAACAATAAACCAAAGAGGAAGTAATATGGAGCTTCCAATGACAATGTCATTACAAACAACTTCATTTGAAGAATTCATTACCGTCATTGCTGCGGCGCTCGGTTGTGGCTTATTAATTGGTTTAGAACGTGAGCGAAGTAAGCTTAAACATGAATACAAAACGTTTGCTGGATTTCGTTCTTTTGCAATTAGTTCATTATTAGGCGCCATCTGTTTTTTATTCGGCACTGAAATTGGAATTGTAGGTGCCCTTCTCATTGGGGCAATTAGTATTGTATCTCTCAAAAATCAGCCTAATGACCCCGGTGTGACTACCGAACTTGCCTTTATTATGACTTACTTTATTGGGGCACTTTGTATTTGGAATATCTCATTGGCCGCTGGACTCGCCGTAATCATGACCATTATTTTATTGGCAAAACAGTCTATGCATGGCATTGCCAGTCAGTGGATTACTGAATCAGAATTGCGTGATGGTATTTTTCTACTTGCCTTACTGTTAATAGCGCTGCCTTTAGTACCCAATAAACCCTTTTGGGGTCCAGTTTTAAATCCGCATGTGATTTTAAAATTACTCACTTTGATCTTATTTGTACAAGCACTCGCCCATATTGCGAAACGGTTACTCTCATCTAAAAACGCTTTATTACTCTCTTCTTTAGCTTCTGGATTTGTTTCCAGTACAGCGACCATTGCCAGTTTAGGTTTAGAAGTACGCTCTGGCAGAGCCAATGCAACTACAAATGCAGGCGCTGCATTAATGTCATGTGTTTCAACACTCATTCAAACTTTAATTATTGTGATTGGGATTAGCTTTGCTTGGTTTAAGCTGATTATATTTCCTACCCTTATTGCATTGGCAGTTTTAGCAATCTGGGCTTTCATTTTATTACGTAAAGCAGAGCCCAGTACAACTTCGCCCGAACTCGATTCAAGAATGTTTAGCTTAAAAGAAGCCCTTATTATTGTAGGCACACTCACCCTCATTCAGGCTGGTGTTTATGGCTTAAGTATCTCTTTAGGCGATGCTGGGTTAATCGCAGGTACTCTGCTCGCATCTTTATTTGAAATACATGCAGCTATTGCGGCAGTCATTGTGCAAGGTGAACCTGATAGCAGCCATATGACACCTTTATTAATTGCATTTTTAGGAGGCTTTGCAGTTCATGCTCTTGCCAAAAGTGTGAACTCTGCAATTTCGGGCGGGCTACGCTATGCCCTTGCTTTCGTTCCCGCCCAACTCATTCATATGGCTATCTTTATTAGTTTACTTTGGCTCAACATCCATTGGTTTTAAAGATTTCTACTGTGCAAGCTAAGAAGTCTTCACCACATCAATCACAGTAACTACAAATTGATCGACTTTGAAATGAATATCAAAGTCTGAAAATTTCATTTTATAGATTCGTTCAGCATCTTCTTGATAGGCAGGCCGAGGATCTAAAGCTAAAACTTGCTCAAGCTCATCAATGTATTGAGCATCTATTTCATTATTTTGCAGAAAATATTTTTGCGCTGTTAACGCAGCTTCTGACCAAACGACTGACTTACGTTCAGGTTCTGCATGTGCATAACCACTTTCTGCATCAATAATTGCATCAGAATATTGAATATAAGGTTTGATATCTAAAATTGGAGTACCATTTAATAAATCACTTCCTGTGATATAGACTCGAACAGACTTACCGACTTTTTCCACTTTATTCAGTTTTACAACTGAAAGCCCGATTGGAGAGGGTCGATACATGCTACGTGTAGCAAACACCCCAATTTTTTCATTCCCCCCTAAACGTGGCGGACGAACCTGTGGACGGAATTTATCGGCACTCCCCTGATTTTTGTTGTCATGAAACTGCCAAACTAGCCAGAGATGACTGAACTGCTCAATTCCCTCAAATGCCAATAAGTCATTATAAGGTTCTACCATATCAATATAAGACTCAATATTTACCAAATTAGGCTGGCGTGGAATACCAAATTTTTCACGATATGGGGAACACATGTGGCCAATTATGGGGAAGGTGACAGAATTGTTCATCACTTTTTCTTATAAACACAATTAAATATATTCAGTTTATCGGGAATGAAATTAGATTAGAATAGCTATCTGTTTTCTTTTAATCGTGATCGAGACCTTTAATGGCTGCTTTTAACGTCGAACGCATTACTCATGTTCACCACTGGAATGACACACTTTTCAGTTTTAAAACTACACGCGATACTAGCTTACGTTTTAAAAATGGTCAGTTCGTAATGATCGGACTAGAAGTGAATGGCAAACCGTTAATGCGTGCGTATTCGATTGCAAGTGCAAACTACGAAGAAGAGTTAGAATTTTTCTCAATTAAAGTACAAGATGGTCCTTTAACTTCAATTTTGCAAAAAGTACAAGTTGGCGATGAAATCTTAATTTCTAAAAAACCGACAGGTACTTTGGTTCATGATGACCTTTTACCGGGTAAAAACTTGTACCTTTTATCTTCTGGTACTGGCCTTGCACCATTCTTATCAATTATTCGTGACCCAGAAACTTACGAACGTTTTGAAAAAGTAATCGTTGTTCATGGTACACGCTATATTTCTGAATTAGCTTACCAAGATTTAATTTTGGATGAGCTTCCAAAAAATGAATTCTTTGAAGAGTTAGGTATTAAAGACAAACTTGTTTACTACCCTACAGTAACTCGTGAACCTTTCCACACTCAAGGCCGTGTAACAACTGCAATTGAAACTGGTGCTTTATTTGAAAAAATCGGTTTACCACGTTTTAACCGTGAAACTGACCGCGCAATGCTTTGCGGTAGCCCTGCATTCTTAAAAGACGTTGCTGCGTTACTTGACCAACACGGTTTAGTTGAATCACCTCGTATGGGTGAAATGGGCGACTACGTAATTGAACGTGCGTTCGTAGAAAAATAAGATTTTTCTAATTAAAAAAACCGAGGCACAGTCCTCGGTTTTTTTATATGTGTTTTATAACTTGATTGTGCCATCAATACAGGTAACAGCCGTTCCACCCACTAAAATTTTATCCTGATGCAATTCAAGTTGAAGCTGTCCGTCACGGCCTAAAGCCTGCCCCTGTGAAGAAAGAACTGTGTCATTTTGTGCTGGTAAAATACCATAGTGACGAATGAAAGACGCCACACTGCCATTCCCACTGCCACAAACTGGATCTTCATTTATTCCAATTGAAGGAGCAAATGAGCGGACTTCTATATGTTTTTGCTCATCATTATTTTCATAAAAACCATAAACCGTCGCTCCACCAACTTTCATTTCTAAATCATGTTCTTTTAGAGCAGCAAAGTCTGGTTGGCTATCTAAAACAGCTTGGGCATTTACCGCTTGTAATACAATCCAACGTGCGCCTACATCAACCAATGTGGCGTTCCATTGAGTATTAATTTTACATTTTAAAATTTCTGCTAATTTCTCAGTGTGCATTGCATCTAATGGTGTAATTTTAGGCTTAGGGAGTTCAAATGAAATATGCCCTGAGTCACTTACGGTAAGCGTTACCAAACCCGCAGCACATTGCTGTACCAGCTTACCTTCTTTAGCTGTCACGAGGCCCGCTTCAAGCAAAGCATAGGCAGTACCAATTGTAGGATGTCCTGCAAATGGCAACTCACTTTGTGGAGTAAAAATTCGAACCTGATAATCAGCTTGCGAATCGGTCGCAGGGAGCACAAATGTCGTTTCAGAAAGATTCGTCCAATTCGCAATTTCCTGCATCTGTTCAGATGTTAAGGTACTGGCGTCCATAATGACTGCGACAGGATTACCTTTAAATGCTTGTGAAGTAAAAACATCAACTTGTTTAAATGCAACAACAGACATAGACCACTCCTACTGATTTTAAAATTAAAAATATGGCTTTTAAGTCCTTACCATTTTTTGATCTTACTGATTTATTTTTAATGGTCACAGTATCAGTTAATATGAAAAATAATAGACACAGTTTTTAAGTTTAGATTTGTGTTAAATGAACCAATCAAAAGCAATCACAATATTTGAGTTAAATAAAAGATCACGATAAAGTGTATCCATTGCTTTGGCTTTTTAATGAATTGACATGTACAAATATAAAAAAGTGAGTGATGACCTCACCTTTCAAATTCAGAATGGCAGGCAGCCTATCGGTTCACGCTTACCATCAATTCGCGACTGCGCAAATCATTATCAGGTCAGCATTAACACCGTAAAAGAAGCTTATCGTCAGCTTGAAGACCAAGGTTTAATTTCAGTTCGTCCACAGTCTGGTTACTATGTTTGTCATGCACCTTCAAACTTACTAGAACTCGAAGAGCGTTATGTCAGTGAAGAAAAAGTATCTCTTTCAGGAATTAGCTGTTTTCTTGCACAAATCGTTAAAAAGCAAATGGACCCAGCCTATATCAATTTGGCTTTAGCTTGTCCTTCTGGTGAAAATTTCTACCCAATTGAACGCTTAAAACGCTTAACTGCTCAAGTTTTACGGACGCAGCCAGACATTTTTAAAAGCTATACTTTACCGCCCGGCTCTATACGTTTACGTACACAAATTGCGAGGCGAAGTTTACAGCTTGGTATGTTTCTTTCAGCAGATGATATTGTGCTCACTCACGGCACGATGGAGGCTTTAAGTCTCGCGATTATGGCAACAACTCAAGCGGGTGACAGCATTGCACTTGAGATCCCTACATTTCACAATCTGTACCCACTCCTTCATAATTTAGGTCGAAAAATCGTAGAAGTGCCGACCTCGCCGCACACAGGTATGTGCCTGGATGCTCTTGAAGAACTCTTAAAATCTAAAAGTGTACAAGCCATATTAACTATTCCAACAGGACACAATCCTCTCGGTTTTAGCATGCCTGAAAGCAACCGCCGTCGCTTAGCAGAGCTTGCTAATCAATTTCAAGTTCCCGTCATTGAAGATGCAATGTACGCCGAATTGCAACTGACTGAACCACTCTTACCCAACATTAAGGCATTTGACCAAAATGGATGGGTTTTGGTGTGTGGTAGCTATACCAAGACTGTAGCACCTGACTATCGAATTGGTTGGTTAGAAGCTGGACGCTTCCGTAATATTGTGCAGCAGCTTAAATTTACAACCACTGTTGCCGAACCAGCTTTACTCACAGAAACGTTGGGACTTTTTTTAGAAAATGGCGGATATGATCTGCACTTAAGGCATCTTAAAAAACGCTATCAACAACAAATTGACACCATCAAATCTTATATATGTCGTTATTTTCCACTCGGTACTCGAGTCAGTCGTCCGCAAGCAGGATTTATTTTATGGTTAGAGCTCCCCGAATCCATTGATGCATTAGAACTGTTTCATCAGGCAATGGACGAAAAAATCTTATGTATGCCGGGAGTTTTGTGTTCGGCTGATAAACGTTTTAGTCATTGTTTACGCATAGCAGCGTGTTTCGAGTTAAATCCTAAAATGTTAAATGCTTTGATGCGCTTAGGAGAATTAGCAAAAAATATGCTACCCACACAAAAAGATATAGGTCAAATCCCTACTAATTCAGTAGGTTGAATCCAAAATGTGGAGTTAATAAAATAAAACCATATATTTTTTATGCCTTTTATTTTATGAAAACTGAACTCCTCTCTCCCGCAGGTTCACTAAAAAACATGCGCTATGCATTTGCCTATGGTGCAGATGCTGTATATGCCGGCCAACCACGTTACAGTTTACGTGTCCGTAATAATGCTTTTGATCATGACAACTTAAAAATTGGAATTGATGAAGCGCATGCTTTGGGTAAAAAGTTTTATGTTGTGGTGAATATCCAGCCCCATAACAGCAAATTAAAAAACTTTATTCGTGATCTTGAACCGATTATAGCGATGCAACCAGATGCTCTTATTATGTCGGACCCAGGCTTAATTATGATGGTGCGTGAGCATTTTCCAGAAGTACAAATTCATCTATCTGTTCAAGCAAACGCCATTAACTGGGCCACTGTTAAATTTTGGAAAGATTACGGTTTAAGCCGTGTGATTTTATCTCGTGAGTTGTCATTAGAAGAAATAGAAGAAATCCAGCAACATGTGCCAGACATTGAACTCGAAGTTTTTGTACATGGCGCACTATGCATGGCTTACTCAGGTCGTTGTCTACTTTCTGGATATATGAACAAACGTGATGCCAACCAAGGCGCTTGTACTAATGCTTGCCGTTGGGACTATAAGTTGCATGAGACTCAAGAAGATGCAAACGGTGATGTAATTCCAGTCACTCAGCTCAACATATCAGAGAAGTCTTGCTGCTCATCAGCACAATCAGAGACAACTTCGAATCAAACTTTGCTCGTACAACGCAATGATGAAGAAATGTTTGCTGCCGAAGAAGATGAACACGGTACTTATTTTATGAACTCCAAAGATTTACGTGCTGTACAGCATGTAGATCGTTTAACCCAAATGGGCATCGCCTCTCTGAAAATTGAAGGTCGTACTAAATCATATTTTTACTGCGCTCGTACTGCTCAAATTTATCGAAAGGCCATTGATGATGCTTTAACAGGTAAACCCTTTGACCCAAGCTTAATGACTCAGCTCGAAGGGTTGGCAAGTCGCGGTTATACCGAAGGTTTTTTAAGACGTCATGTGCATAGCGAATATCAAAATTATGCTGATGGTTCATCACATTTTGACTATCAACAATTTTGTGGAGAGGTTTTAGAACGCCACGGCGATTATATTCGCATTGAAGTTAAAAACCGTTTTGTAGTTGGTGACTCACTTGAACTCATGACGCCTCAAGGCAACATCACCTTTACCTTAACCGAAATGCGCGATTTAAAAGGTAACCCAATTACTGATGCTAAAGGTTCAGGGCATTTCGTTGAAATTCCACTCTCACAAGATGTTGATATCAGTTATGCCCTACTCGTACGCAATTTGCCGCATGCGAAAGAAAGTATTACTGCATCTACATTGGCTTATTCAGCGAGTTAAACATGGCACTTTTGATTACGAGTGACTGCATCAATTGTGATATGTGCTTACCTGAATGCCCGAACATCGCTATTTTTGAAGGGAGCAAAGTTTATGAAATTGATCCACTTCGTTGTACCGAGTGTGTAGGCTTTTACGATGCGCCTACGTGTAAGGCGGTTTGCCCTATCGATTGCATAAAACCAGACCCTGCGCATATTGAGAATAAAGAGCAACTACTAGAGAAATTTAAAGGGTTAAATTTACTCGGCGAATCTATTTCTTAAAAAGACTATCGAGGATCAGGCTAAAGTTCCGGATCCTCTTTTTATGACTATGCAGCTCAATGATTAAATAAATGAATAAATAGCTGAGAACACTTTGCTAGTGATAAAATCAATTTATCAGTTCAGTTTGATTTACTGGTCATTTTGTACCAAAAAAATTAAACAATCGTTAAAACTGCCAAACCATTTCAACATTTCATGTAGATTGATTAAAACTCATTCTGGCGCAGCTCCCCATGTCTTATCTTTATTTAGCAATTGCGATTGCTTGTGAAGTCATTGCAACTTCAGCCTTAAAAGCATCTCAAGGTTTTACTGTTCCTATTCCATCCATCGTTACAGTTGTGGGCTATGCGATTGCTTTTTATTTATTGTCACTTACGCTAAAAACGATTCCCATCGGAATTGCATATGCCATTTGGTCTGGCGCGGGTATTATTTTAATTTCTGCAATTGGCTGGATATTTTACAAACAGCATTTAGATTTGGCGGCCTGTATTGGTCTTACTTTAATGATTGCAGGTATTATCATTATTAATGTGTTTTCTAAAAATACTCATCTATAAAATATAATTTAAAAGCAACCGAGTAAGATGCGAATTCTTTTATAAAATTTCACCTTACTCGGTAGGAACAACTTATTTCAAACTGCCCGTCAAAAATTGCTTTAAACGCTCACTTTTCGGATTGTTGAGTACTTCATCAGGATGGCCCTGTTCCTCAATTTTCCCTTGATGCAAGAAAATCACTTGATTAGACACATGACGTGCAAAGCCCATTTCATGTGTTACCACAATCATGGTACGGCCTTCTTCAGCCAAACTCTGCATAACCTTGAGTACTTCACCCACCAACTCCGGATCAAGTGCACTAGTTGGTTCATCAAATAGCATCACTTCTGGTTCCATAGCCAAAGCACGAGCAATTGCTACACGTTGCTGCTGGCCACCAGATAAAAATGCTGGATATTTACTTTCAACGCTTTCAGGCAATCCAACTTTGCGTAGATATTTCCGCGCACACTCTACTGCTTCAGCACGCTTCACCCCAAGTACATGAATTGGCCCTTCAATGACATTTTCAAGCACTGTCATGTGAGACCATAAATTAAAGTGCTGAAAAACCATCATCAGTTGAGTACGCATTTTCTGTAGTTGCTTTGGGTCAACCACTTTTAAATTGCCTTTTTTATCAAAGACTGTGCGTAATTTTTCACCATTGAGTTTAATGGTGCCATTACTCGGTTGCTCTAAAAAGTTGATACAACGCAGCAAGGTACTTTTACCTGAACCGGATGAACCAATAATACTAATCACATCGCCAGCATTTGCATCAAGTGATATCCCTTTCAGTACTTCATGATCGCCAAATGTTTTGTGTAAATCACGAATCACTAGTTTTGCAACGTGTTCCATTTATGTCTCCTAATGATTCGATGGCTTTAAAAATGCCAACCAACGTTTTTCCAACTTACGAAATATCCAAATCAAAATAAATGCCAACATCGCATATAACAGCGCGGCAATCCCAAAAGCATTGAAGGTGTCATAGGTTGCCGCATTTACATCACGCGCAATTTTTAAAATATCTGGAACAGTTGCTGTAAATGCAATGGTTGTCGCATGCAACATCAAAATGACTTCGTTACCGTAAAATGGCAAAGCACGGCGTAACATCGACGGAATGATAATACGTGTGTAGAGTTTCCATTTTGACATTCCAAAAGCTTGGGCAGCTTCAATCTCGCCATGTGGAATAGAACGAATCGCTCCTGCGAAGATTTCAGTCGTATATGCACCAGTATTGAGCGCGAATGCCAAAATGGTGCAATTTATGCCCTCTCGAAAAAATGCATCGAGTGTTTGATGTTCATGGACGTAATCAAAGCTGTAAATACCTGAATAAATAATCAGCAATTGGATGTACAGTGGTGTGCCACGAAAAACGTAGGTAAACAACCAAACTGGACCACGCAACCAAAGATTTTCTGATACTCGTGCAAGTGATAAAGGCACAGCAAGCACAAAGCCAATACCAATAGAAAGCACCAATAACCAAGCAGTCATCGCGACACCGGTCATTTGTAGGCCATCGGTCCAAAGGTATGCCTGCCAATATTGTTGAAGGATTTCAATCATAATTGTCCCTTCCTCACACCAGCAGAATAACGACGTTCAAGCCACATTAAAATCAGGTTCGACACTGTGGTAATTGCTAAATAAATCGCAGCAGCCACGATGCTGAAAAAGAACAGTTGCATGGTACTTCTACCCGCATCTTGCGTAATTTTTACAATATCAGTCAGGCCAATAATAGAAACAAGTGCGGTCGCCTTAATCAAAACCTGCCAATTATTACCAATGCCTGGCAGTGCAAAACGCATCATTTGAGGGAATAAAACACGTCGAAAAACCTGCCATGGAGTCATCCCATAGGCCTTTGCTGCTTCAATTTGACCCGTTGGAACCGATTGAAATGCACCACGAAAGGTCTCGGTAAAATATGCACCATAAATGAACGCTAAAGTAATCACACCAGCCACAAAAGGATTAATATCAATTTGATCCATTTGCAGTGCTTCAGTAATTTGGTTTAGACCTAACTGCAAGCTATAAAATAACAGCAGCATAATTACCAAATCAGGCACACTACGAATGAGCGTGGTATATGCGGTCGCAATATAGCGTAAAGCTTTAATATTAGAGAGTTTTGAACTCGCACCAATTAAGCCAATAATGACAGAAAGCAAAAGTGACAACAGCGCAAGCTGTATGGTCATCCATGTTCCGCTGAGAAGGAGTGGCCCATAGCCAGATAAAAACATGACTCATCTTCTCCTTAAAAACAATATCTAATATTGATGAGATGAGAATAGATTTTAAAATGTCGGCACTAAGCCGACATTTTTCACATCATTAGTAAATGTTAAAGGAGAAATATTTTTTCTCGAGTTTCTTGTATGTGCCATCCGC
Source organism: Acinetobacter sp. IRS14 (assembly GCF_034650275.1). NCBI lineage: Bacteria > Pseudomonadati > Pseudomonadota > Gammaproteobacteria > Moraxellales > Moraxellaceae > Acinetobacter > Acinetobacter sp. IRS14. The sequence continues at coordinate 50,052 of NZ_JAOVFN010000003.1, read as the reverse complement.
AATGATTGCTGCGAGAGCTTTGTCAATATTCGCTTTCAAATCTGCATCTTCTTTGCGTAAACCGATCGCTGCACCTACACCCAGTGTTTTTGCATCAACCACATTGCTGCCGACAAAAGTAAAGTTTTTGCCTTTTGGTTGTTTTAAGAAAGCACCATCAACCATGATTGCATCTTGTAAAGTTGCATCTAAACGACCTGACATCATGTCTTGATAAATCAAATCTTGGACTGGATAAGGTACAACAGTTACACCTTTTGTTGCCCAATAGGTTTTAGCATAAGTTTCTTGAATTGTGCCCTGTTGTACCCCTACACGCTTACCTTTCAATGATGCAGCTGTTGGTAATAACGGTGAGCCTTTTTTTGCAACCATACGTGTTGGTGTGTTGTAGATTTTGCTACTAAACAAAATTTGTTTCGCACGTTCATCAGTCACCGTCATTGATGAAAGAATACCGTCAAATTTTTTCGCTTTAAGTGCTGGAATCATCCCATCAAAAGAGTTTTCAACCCAAACACATTTGGCTTTGAGTTTTGCACAAATAGCATTACCCAAATCAACGTCAAAACCAGTTAACTTGCCATCTGGTGTTTTATATTCAAATGGTGCATAAGAGGACTCAGTACCAAAACGAATCACCTTCCAATCCTTTGCTTGAACATTCGTTGCAACAGCAGCCAAAACTAAGGTTGTTGAAACGAACATTTTTTTCATAAAGCTTGCCATCTTGAAGCTTCTCCTTAAAATCCAAATAAGGTGATAAAAACTTGAGTAATTTCTAAATTACTCTTCTGCCGAAATAATTGCAATTTCTATACCAGTAAATTAAGGATTTATGAAGATGTCAAAACAGCGGATCGTATTACCTCATTAAATATTGAAAAATCACTCAAATTTTAAGTTAGTTTTTGAGTGTGTAAGCCTCTGCCATATTTTCATTTTGAACCAATGTCCGAATGGTGTATTCATGGTTGTGTTCTTTGGCACTGGCAAATTCACATTTTTGATCTAATGACATTGAGCAACCACTCAGCAATGGACAACCTGCAAATAATTCGGCTACCCAATCTACAAATACACGGACTTTAGGCGATAAATGACGGTTTTGTAGATAAACGACTGATATTGGCATAGGTGCAGGCAACCATTCAGTCAATACCTCCTTAAGCGCACCAGATTCTAAATGTTTTGCCACCATATAATATGGACATTGAATTAGACCAAAACCTTGTACTGCCAAATCAATATATGAATCACCATCATTGACAGAAACGCGCCCTTTCACGCCAACGCTGTGAATTTCCCCATCAACCATAAAATCCCAATCGATATTGCGTCCGGTACGACTATTAAAGTAATGCACGACTTGGTGTTTTTGTAGATCCTCAATAGTTTTTGGTTCGCCATGTTCCGCCAAGTAACGTGGTGCAGCAACCGTCACACACTGAATTGTTCCGATACGACGTGCCACCAAACTTGAATCTTTCAACTGACCAATACGAATGACACAATCCACCGCATCTTGCACCAGATCTACGGGGCGATCACTCATTCCAATCACCAAATCAATATCAGGATATTTGGAATGAAAATCACATAGCATCGGAATCAGAATCAACCGCCCGATTGAAGCTTTAACATCAATGCGCAGTCGTCCTCGAGGTCCACGTTCTGAATCATGAAAAGTCGATTCAACATCTTCGACATCGGCTAAAATTCGTGTAGTACGTTCATAATAAACCGCACCATCAGGTGTCAAACTGAGTTTACGGGTGGTTCGGTTTAATAAACGAACCTGTAAATGTTTTTCTAAACCCTGAATGGTTGTAGTCACAGAAGCACGCGGTAGGCCTAAACTGTCAGCCGCTAAACTGAAACTATTTGTTTCGACAACTTTGTTAAATACTTTCATGGCATGAAATAGATCCACACGCACACTCCTATCAATTAATGCATTTTTTCATTCAAACACATCAATTGTTATAAAAATACGAATAGTGTTATCGAATTTAATATATTTATTCGTAATTGACAAACTTTTATGCTCCGTTCATCCCATAAACCCTGTTTCTCCCATACGGACCATAATTAAAAGTCTGAAAACAGGTATCCAAATAAGTAGGAGCACCTCATGTCATTTTCCCGCAAACAGTTTGCGCTGTCTGCCATCTTTGTCGCCATTTTGGCAACGGGTGGCAGTTTTATGTTTTTACATGAAAATGCCGATGCAAAAGCTGCACCGACCACAGCTCAACAAGCTGCTACTGTTGATATTTCTAATGTCATCAGCAAAACCATTACCGATTGGCAAGAATATTCCGGTCGCTTAGAAGCCATTGATCAAGTCGATATTCGGCCACAGGTTTCAGGTAAACTCATTTCCGTACACTTCAAAGATGGCAGTCTGGTTAGAAAAGGCGATTTACTTTTTACCATTGATCCGCGTCCTTTCGAAGCAGAACTCAATCGTGCCCAAGCTCAACTTGCTTCAACTGAAGCACAAGTGACTTATACAGGTTCTAATCTTTCTCGTATTCAACGTTTAATTCAAAGTAATGCTGTATCTCGTCAAGAGTTAGATCTAGCTGAAAATGATGCACGCTCAGCCAGTGCCAACCTGCAAGCCGCTAGAGCAGCCGTTCAATCTGCACGTTTAAATCTTGAGTACACGCGCATTACTGCACCAGTCAGTGGTCGAATTTCTCGTGCCGAAGTGACTGTGGGCAACGTAGTTTCTGCGGGTAATGGAGCACAGGTTTTAACAAGTTTAGTGTCTGTATCCCGCCTCTACGCATCTTTCGATGTTGATGAACAAACTTACCTGAAATACATCAGTAATCAACGTAATTCAGCACAAGTTCCTGTCTATATGGGACTTGCCAATGAAACTGGGTTTTCTCGTGAAGGAGTTATCAACTCAATCGACAATAACCTAGATACGACCTCAGGTACGATTCGTGTTCGCGCGACTTTCGACAATCCAAACGGAGTTTTATTACCGGGTTTATATGCTCGAATCCGTCTGGGTGGTGGTCAACCTCGTTCAGCAATTCTGATTAGTCCAACTGCGGTCGGAGTCGACCAAGATAAACGCTTTGTTGTTGTAGTCGATGCTAAAAATCAGACCGCTTACCGTGAAGTAAAACTTGGCACACAACAAGATGGCTTGCAAATCGTAAATAGCGGATTACAAGCGGGTGACCGTATTGTGGTGAATGGTTTACAGCGAATTCGTCCGGGTGACCCTGTGACCCCACACCTCGTTCCGATGCCAAATGCGCAAATCACTGCAAGCAGCACTACTCCTCAACCTCAGCCAACAGAAAAAACATCAACTCCGGCAAAAGGTTAATCACATATGAATATTTCTAAATTTTTTATTGATCGGCCGATCTTTGCTGGGGTGTTATCAGTATTGATTCTACTTGCCGGTTTACTTTCGGTATTTAAATTACCGATTTCAGAATATCCTGAAGTTGTTCCACCATCTGTGGTGGTACGTGCTCAATATCCGGGTGCAAACCCAAAAGTCATTGCTGAAACTGTTGCTTCTCCGCTTGAAGAATCCATCAACGGCGTTGAAGACATGCTGTATATGCAATCTCAGGCAAACAGTGACGGTAACTTAACCATTACGGTGAACTTTAAGCTTGGTATTGACCCAGACAAAGCTCAGCAATTGGTTCAAAACCGTGTATCTCAGGCCATGCCTCGTTTGCCTGAAGACGTACAGCGTTTAGGTGTTACTACGTTAAAAAGCTCACCGACTTTAACCATGGTTGTGCATCTGACTTCACCAGATAATCGCTATGACATGACCTACTTGCGTAACTACGCGGTGCTCAATGTAAAAGATCGCTTGGCTCGTTTACAAGGTGTAGGTGAAGTCGGTTTATTTGGTTCGGGTGACTACGCAATGCGTGTGTGGCTCGACCCACAAAAAGTAGCGCAACGTAATCTCACAGCAACTGAAATTGTGAGTGCAATCCGCGAACAAAACATTCAAGTTGCAGCCGGTACCATTGGTGCATCGCCAACTAATTCTCCTGTACAACTTTCAGTGAATGCTCAAGGTCGTTTAACGACTGAGCAAGAATTCGCAGATATCATTTTAAAAACTGCACCAGATGGCGCTGTTACCCGCTTAGGTGATGTTGCTCGTGTTGAACTTGCAGCTTCACAATATGGCTTGCGTTCATTACTCGATAATAAACAAGCTGTAGCGATTCCAATTTTCCAAGCACCGGGTGCTAATGCTTTGCAAGTTTCTGATCAAGTGCGTAGCACGATGAAAGAACTTTCAAAAGATTTCCCATCTTCAATTAAATACGACATCGTTTACGATCCGACTCAGTTCGTACGTGCCAGTATTAAAGCGGTTGTTCATACCTTGCTTGAAGCGATTGCACTGGTTGTTGTGGTTGTGATTTTATTCTTACAAACATGGCGTGCGTCAATCATTCCATTGCTTGCAGTACCAGTTTCAATTATTGGTACATTCGCGCTCATGCTTGCTTTTGGTTACTCGATCAATGCGCTATCACTATTCGGGATGGTACTTGCCATCGGGATTGTGGTCGATGACGCTATTGTTGTCGTCGAAAATGTCGAGAGGAATATTGAAGCAGGCTTAAGCCCAAGAGATGCAACTTATCGCGCGATGCGAGAAGTGAGCGGACCGATTATTGCGATTGCTTTAACGCTAGTTGCCGTGTTCGTTCCACTTGCCTTTATGACAGGCTTAACGGGGCAATTTTATAAACAATTTGCCATGACCATCGCCATTTCAACTGTCATTTCGGCATTTAACTCACTGACGCTCTCGCCTGCTTTAGCAGCCATGCTACTGAAAGGACATGACGCTAAACCTGATGCATTAACACGTCTTATGAACCGTGTATTCGGACGTTTCTTTGCGCTGTTTAACCGCGTATTTACCAGAGCGTCAGACAACTATGGTAAAGGCGTAAGTCGTGTTATCTCCCATAAAGCATCGGCAATGGGTGTCTATGCTGCACTTTTAGGTTTAACCGTTGGGATTTCTTATATTGTTCCGGGTGGCTTTGTTCCCGCTCAAGACAAACAATATTTGATTAGCTTTGCTCAACTGCCAAACGGCGCGTCTTTAGATCGTACCGAAGCAGTGATTCGTAAAATGAGTGACACTGCTCTTAAACAGCCTGGTGTAGAAAGTGCAGTTGCCTTCCCTGGCCTATCAATTAACGGTTTTACCAACAGCTCAAGCGCTGGTATTGTCTTTGTGACCTTAAAACCATTCGATGAACGTAAGGCTAAAGACTTATCTGCAAATGCAATTGCTGGTGCTCTCAACCAGAAATATTCAGCCATTCAAGATGCCTATATTGCGGTTTTCCCACCACCACCAGTGATGGGCTTAGGCACCATGGGCGGCTTTAAACTCCAACTTGAAGACCGAGGTGCCTTAGGCTATTCAGCATTGAATGATGCTGCACAAAACTTTATGAAAGCAGCACAATCAGCCCCTGAACTGGGTCCAATGTTCTCAAGTTATCAAATTAACGTACCTCAACTGAACGTAGATCTGGACCGTGTAAAAGCCAAACAACAAGGTGTTGCTGTGACTGATGTTTTCAACACCATGCAGATTTATTTAGGTTCTCAGTACGTTAACGACTTTAACCGCTTTGGACGTGTTTATCAGGTTCGAGCACAGGCAGATGCCCCTTTCCGTGCTAATCCTGAAGATATTTTGCAGCTTAAAACCCGAAACAGTGCGGGACAAATGGTGCCTTTATCTTCATTGGTGAATGTAACTCAAACCTATGGTCCTGAAATGGTAGTTCGTTATAACGGTTACACATCAGCCGATATTAACGGTGGCCCTGCACCGGGTTATTCATCTAGCCAAGCAGAAGCTGCGGTTGAACGTATTGCTGCTCAAACTCTACCACGTGGTATTAAGTTTGAATGGACAGATTTAACTTACCAAAAAATCTTGGCTGGTAATGCAGGACTCTGGGTATTCCCAATTAGTGTATTACTGGTGTTCTTAGTTTTAGCCGCTCAATATGAAAGTCTAACTTTACCTTTAGCTGTAATCTTAATTGTACCGATGGGAATCTTGGCGGCTCTAACAGGTGTGTGGCTGACAGGTGGAGATAACAACATCTTTACCCAAATTGGTCTGATGGTGCTGGTCGGGCTGGCCTGTAAAAATGCCATCTTAATTGTCGAATTTGCACGGGAACTTGAAATGCAAGGTGCGACTGCATTCAAAGCTGCTGTTGAAGCCAGTCGCCTACGTCTACGTCCAATTTTAATGACTTCTATTGCATTCATTATGGGTGTCGTACCACTTGTTACCTCAACTGGTGCAGGTTCTGAAATGCGTCATGCCATGGGTATTGCGGTGTTCTTCGGCATGATCGGTGTAACGCTGTTTGGTTTGTTCCTGACTCCTGCCTTTTATGTCCTGATTCGCACATTGAACAGCAAACATAAATTGCATTCAGCAGCAGTTCATGAAGCACCTTTATCTACTCCACATGATCATTAAGGAGGACATTTGATGGCTACAGCAAAACAAAGCTTATTATTATCCTCACTCATGGGAAGCCTGCTGCTTGCAGGCTGCTCTTTGGCTCCTGAATATCAACCTGCAAAAGTGATAGTTCCAGTCAAATTTAAAGAGTCTGACCCAAAACTTGAAGACAATAATTGGAAAATTGCCCAACCTGCCGATCAGCAGTTTCGAGGTGAATGGTGGCGTGTTTTTAATGATGCTCAATTGAATGAGCTCGAACAACAAGCCATTTCTGGAAACCAAAGTCTTAAAGCGGCAGCGGCTAATATTCAGGCTTCACGTGCGTTACGTTCCGCAGCACAAGCTGAACGTTTGCCAAGTATTGGTGCTGGCTTTGGCCCAACTCGTCAAAAACCCTCTCCTGCTTCATTGGGTTTAGATGACAATGCCCATACATCTGCACAAACCTTATGGCGTGCTCAAGCAAATGTTTCATATGAGCTCGATTTATTTGGTCGTATCGCCAGTAGTGTCAATGCAGCAACAGCTGATGTACAGCAACAAGAAGCTTTATATCAGTCGGCACTTTTAGCCTTACAAGCAGATGTTGCCCAAGGTTACTTTCTCATTCGTCAGCTTGACGCTGAACAAGCAATTTATAATCGCACTATTAAATTGCTTGGCGAGACACGTGACTTAGTTCAAACACGTTTTAGAAATGGCTTAGTCAGTGAATTAGATGTTTCTCGCGCACAGACTGAACTTGCTACCGCTCAAACCAATGCACTTAACATTGCTCGTAACCGAGCCAATGCAGAGCATGCACTTGCAATATTGTTAGGCAAAACACCTGCTGAGTTTAGCTTAGCAATTCAACCACTAACTGCAAACAGCCTCCGTCTACCAGCAGGTTTACCTTCGACTTTACTTGAAAGACGACCTGACATTGCTGCTGCCGAACGTGCTATGGCAGCAGATAATGCACGTATTGGAATTGCACGTGCTGCTTTCTTCCCAAAACTAGACCTGACAGGTGCACTCGGTTATGAATCCTCAACTTTAGGTGATTTAGGTAAATGGTCGAGCCGTACATTCTTACTTGGTCCAGTCGCAGGTACTATTTTATCTTTGCCATTATTTGACGGCGGACAACGTAAAGCAGGTGTCGCTCAAGCGCGAGCTGCCTATGAAGAAAGCATTGCGAATTATCGCCAAACTGTATTGAATGCATTTCGCGAAGTTGAAAATGGTTTGTCAGATCAAAGAATTCTCGATCAGCAAATTCAGGCACAAAACCAAGCACTTTCTTCTTCTCGTCATGCAAATCAATTGTCTCATTTACGCTATCGAGAAGGTGCGATTAGTTATCTTGATGTGATTGATTCAGATCGGACTATTTTGCAACAAGAACAACTTTCTGCACAGCTTAACGGCACTAGAATGATGGCTAGTGTAAATTTAATCCGCGCATTAGGTGGTGGCTGGCATAATGCCGAGTCATCGGTAAAATCTAAAAGTTAATTCTTATCTAATTAACTTGATATAAAAAAAGCGCCATACGGCGCTTTTTTTATATTTACAACTTATTGTGCGTATACAGGGAATTTTGCACAAACAGTTTCAACTTTCGCTTTTACATCAGCAATAACTTTTTCGTCACCTTTGCTGTCAATCACGTCAGCGATCCAACCAGCAAGTTCGCGAACTTCAGCTTCACCGAAACCACGAGTTGTTACCGCTGGAGTACCGATACGGATACCAGAAGTCACAAATGGAGAACGTGGGTCATTTGGAACTGAGTTTTTGTTCACAGTAATGTGAGCAGCACCTAACCAAGCATCTGCATCTTTACCAGTTACATCTTGCTTGATTAAAGATAACAAGAATAAGTGGTTTTCCGTACCACCAGAAACAACGTCATAACCACGAGCGATTAACACTTCAGCCATAGCTTGAGCATTTTTCACAACTTGTTGTTGGTAAGCTTTAAACTCATCAGACATTGCTTCTTTGAAGCAGATTGCTTTAGCAGCAATCGCATGCATCAATGGACCACCTTGGTTACCAGGGAATACAGCTGATTGAAGTTTTTTCTCGATTTCTTCATTCGCTTTCGCAAGGATTAAACCAGAACGTGGACCACGAAGTGTTTTGTGAGTCGTAGTTGTAGTTACGTCAGCAATTTGAACTGGGTTTGGATATACGCCAGCAGCTACAAGACCTGCAACGTGAGCCATATCAACAAAAAGGTAAGCGCCAACTTTGTCCGCGATGTCACGGAAACGTTGCCAATCTACAACACGGCTGTAAGCAGAGAAACCAGCAACGATCATACGTGGCTTGTGCTCTAATGCTAAGCGTTCAACTTCTTCATAATCGATCTCGCCAGTTTCAGCGTTTAGACCGTATTGAACTGCATTATAAGTTTTACCAGAGAAGCTTACTTTAGCACCGTGAGTCAAGTGACCACCGTGAGCCAAGCTCATACCTAAAACAGTATCGCCTGGGTTAAGAAGTGCTAGATAAACAGCAGAGTTAGCTTGTGAGCCAGCGTGTGGTTGAACGTTTGCGTAATCTGCACCAAAAAGTTCTTTAGCACGATCAATCGCCATTTGCTCAATGATATCCACATATTCGCAACCGCCATAATAGCGTTTACCTGGATAACCTTCTGCATATTTATTCGTAAGTTTTGATCCTTGCGCTTCCATCACAGCAGGAGAGCAATAGTTTTCAGAAGCAATTAACTCGATATGTGCTTCTTGACGCTCACCTTCAGAAGCAATTGCTTGAGCTAATTCTGGATCAAATTCAGAAATGGAAATATTGGCAAACATTAGCGGGGGTCCTATAAAATTAGGGCTTTTAAGCCGTGCTAAGATTGCGACATATTGTAGCATGAACTTTATAATTAAACAGAATGAAGTTAGCTCAGTTTTAAATAAAAATGGCTCAAGTTTTATAAAAAATGAGCCATTGTTTATAAATCAATAAAAAAGCTGGTTTAAAGCTTATATTTAAAATTTTTTCCTCATTCACTTTAGCTTACAAGAAGGTTAAAAATACTTTAAATATCAATAACTCTATTGTGCTGTTAGCAAAGTCTGAACATTTCCAACAATGTTGTCTACATTACTACTCATCGCCGTATTATGGTCCCAGTTACCAGTCACATAACTATTAATTTTAGTACCTAAGGTAGTGGCATTAAATATCAATAGATCAGTTGCGTCTTTAGGTACAGTGTTATCGGCTATCCCTTGATAAATAATAATCGGTGTAGTGACTTTTGCCTGTAAGGGTTGAGAATCTTTATCTAAAAATGCTTTAACTAAAGGCACTGCCATAAAATTAGGTTGTGTACGCGTATATCCATCCAGTGTTCCACTATGATTTCCAGCATAACTTTCCATATCTGCTTCAAAAGCATCCTCTAACGGACCAGCACAAATTGTTTCTGCTTGTGCGGCAATACTTGAGACCTGTGAAGTAAATACTTGTGAATAATCAAATGTTGGCTGTGTATTTCGAAGACCCGCAGTAACCAAAGCTGTATATGTTTCAAGCTGGGCATAGGTTGCAATTTTAATGCCTAAGGGTGCATTCGCAACTTGTGCCTCTCCACCTACTAAAATATTCCCTAAATTTGAAGCTGGTGCTACCGCTACTGTACCTTTATAGTCTAGCTGCGCACGACTTGCATATTGTGCAGTGCCTAATGCTGCATGTCCACCCTGAGAGTGCCCTACCGTGACCCATTTTTTTGAAGTTAATAAATTGCGCTGTAATAAATAGTTACGCGTTGCAACCACAGCATCTGTAATTGAGAAAGCCTCACTTTTAACATTTAAAAATGGATGTATGCCTGAAGTACCTAAACCTTCATAATCTGGTGCAACAACAACATAACCAGCTGCAAGTAACTTACTAATTAAATCTTTTGTACTGTCTGTTAAAGCTGCTTTACTTGGTGCACAGGCATCTGCAACACCTGTAGTACCATGTGCCCAGACTACAATTGGCCAACCGACTGTTGGTGGTGGAGTATTTGGTGTGAATACTAAACTGGTTGCCTGCACTTCTTGGCCATTTTGGCCTAACATTTTATAGGTCAAAATACTACTTTCAGCAGCAACTGATCCTAAGTTGGTACTTGTGTAAGCATCTACTTTAACTACTGGGTTTTGAATATTATTGGCTGGAGTACCAGATGGATTAGTACTTACTGGGCTGTCATCGCTACTTCCTCCACCACATGCCGTCAACAATAAGCTTGTGCTAAGAACACTGGTCATGAACAGTTTCATTTTCATTGGTATATCTTCCCTTAAATTCCATTTTTGTTTTGCTTTAGTTTTTTAATCAACATTTTCTAATGTTTAAAAACAATTACGCCTAATCTTTATTTTTCGCAAGTTCTATTGGATGAAATTAATCTATGAAAACTTTATTTTTAATATAAATTGACGTTCTCGCTACTTTATAGCCTCACTTCATGTTTTAAAGTAAGTAGCCAACTGTTACCATTCATAGCTACTCGTGATTGTTTAAAGGGCCAGTTATGCAAACCATTATTTTAGATACAGAAACACATACACTAAATGGTTTGCCTATTGAAATTGCGTATGCCCCGATTGAAATTAATGAAGGCAAGCTCACCTTAGATAAAAGCAAATTGTTTGATCAGCTCTATCAAGTCGGTGCCCCTATTTCCTACGCCGCTATGGCAGTTCACCATATATTAGAGTCAGATTTAGAAAACCAGCCTCACTATAAAACGTTTAAATTACCAGAGAGCACGACTTATATTATTGGTCACAATATTGATTACGATATTGCCGCAATTGCGCGTTGCGGTGTAGATGTATCGAATATTAAACCGATTTGTACTTTAGCTTTAGCGCGTAAAGTTTGGCCTGAAGCAGAAGCACATAATATTTCAGCACTGATCTATATGATTTCTCAAGGCAGCAGTAAAGCTCGTGAATTACTCAAAGGTGCACACCGTGCCGATGCCGATATTATTTTGACTGCTAATATTTTGATGCATATTGTCTATCATTTAAATATTCAAGATATTGAAGAGCTATATCGAGTTTCTGAAGAAGCACGCATCCCCACGACGGTTAACTTTGGTAAGCATAAAGGCACAGCAATTGCTGAACTTCCTAAAGACTATATTCAATGGTTATTACGCCAAGATGAGCTTGATATTTACCTTCGCAAAGCATTAGAAAGTGTACTTTAATGACTTAAATAGATGATATTCATCAATTCTTCATCATATTGTCATTTTTGAGTTTTATGGTTAACCCCATTTATATTTTATTAAAAACAGCACTATTCAACTCAGAAAATTGAACAGTCTGATTTATTTTTATATTGGGGAAACATAATGGCTGGTTTTTATAGAACCAATTTAGGAAGAGTTGCACTTCAACAGCGCAATATTGTTTTAAATGCAAAACAAAGACGTTTATTACTCTTAATAGACCATGAAGAATTTCAAAACTTAAATGGTGAATTTAAAAAACGCATTGCTTCTCCAGAATTGATTCAACAACTTGTCGACTTAGAACTTATTGCCCCCGCTGCCTCTACAGAAACGTCAACTGATGAAGAAATTATTTTAAAAACATCCCCACTAAATAATAAAGTTGAAGAAAATCAAAAAAAAACTGTTGTTAGCTCTATAGCACATTCCTCGAATCATGTTGGAGAAATCCAGCTTTCCGAGCAAAAAACTTTAGATCAGTCCAGTACTACATATTTTCAACCAGTAATATCTTCTAAGGCTCTTTCTTTCGAAGAAATACAACTATTAATGATGAAAACGCTTAGCAGTTATTGTGGATTAATGACTAAACCACTTGTTCAAAAAATAGAGAAATCCACAACAATACAAGAGCTTAAACTATGCCAAATGCAATGGATTACAAATTTACAAGAATCACGCATTCCCCCTCAGGAACTTGCCACAGCTTTACGTACAATTAACTATTCAATTCAGCTTATTCAGGAAAGTATATAAAATATTAAACAACTTGCTGTTTAATTAAGCATTAAATTCAATTGGCACGTATTTCGTGCTTTACCTGCCAGTGTTTTTTTCCTATGATGTGCCCCACGCATGCGCTCGTAGCTCAGTTGGATAGAGTACAGGTTTCCGAAACCTGGGGTCGTGGGTTCGATCCCCGCCGGGCGCACCAGCTTTTATATAATAACTTCATAAATTTATCTCAATTTTATAAAATTCCGACTATTTTACTTGGTTTATTAATCATTATCGCTCAAAATATACCCCTCTTTCATAATGTGAGAATTTCATGACTGATGCTTTGGTTTTAAGAGATTTGTCCAAAACATATCGTAATGGTTTTCAGGCGTTAAAAGGTATTAACCTCACTGTGCCTGAAGGTGAATTTTATGCGTTGTTAGGCCCAAATGGTGCCGGCAAATCAACAACCATTGGTATTATCAGCTCCCTCACAAAAAAAACCTCAGGAACAGTTGAGATTTTTGGGCATAATCTTGATACCCATCCATCTCTGGCAAAACAGCAGCTTGGCGTCGTTCCTCAAGAATTTAACTTTGGACAGTTTGAAAAAACATTCGATATTTTAGTCACTCAAGCTGGCTATTACGGCATCCATAAAAAGATTGCAGAAAAACGGGCCGAACATTATTTAGAAAAGCTCGGCCTGTGGGAAAAACGTAATATACAAGCACGCATGCTGTCTGGTGGTATGAAGCGTCGTCTAATGATTGCACGTGCCATGATGCATGAGCCTAAGCTTCTTATTCTAGATGAACCTACTGCCGGTGTAGATATTGAATTACGCCGTTCTATGTGGGATTTTCTGACTGAAATGAACGAAAGCGGTACTTCTATTATTTTAACGACCCACTATTTAGAAGAAGCAGAAATGTTGTGTCGTCAAATTGCGATTATTGACCGCGGTGTAATTAAAGAAGATACCAGCATGAAGAACTTCCTTAATCAGCTCAATGAAGAATCATTTATCTTTGATTTAGCCGAACCGATTGGGCCACTTCAGTTAAATATTATTGGTGTAAAGTTTAACTTAATCGATAGCAATACATTAGAAGTAACGATGGATAGAGCGCATACGTTAAATGACCTATTCCAGCTATTAGAATCTCAAGGTATTCGTGTTCGTAGTATGCGTAATAAATCGAACCGTTTAGAAGAATTATTTGTCAAAATGGTCGAGAAAAATCTTGAAGGAGAGGCAAAATGAATTTTAGCCAACTGCAAATTGCTCTCTGGACCATCGTTCGTAAAGAAGTACGCCGTTTTCTACGCATTTGGCCACAAACCTTATTACCACCTGCAATTACAATGAGTTTGTACTTTGTCATTTTCGGTAATTTGGTGGGTTCACGCATTGGACAAATGGGTGGCGTGAGCTACATGCAATTTATTGTGCCCGGTTTAATTATGATGGCGGTTATTACCAATAGTTATGCCAACGTTTCTTCAAGTTTCTTTAGTGTGAAATTCCAAAAAAGTATTGAAGAACTCATCATGAGTCCCGTTCCACTCCATATCATTTTATGGGGCTATGTAATTGGCGGTATTTGCCGTGGTGTATTAGTAGGTGCAATTGTGACTGCAATGAGCATGTTCTTTACTGACCTTTTCATACATAACTGGTTCGTAACTATATATACAGTCTTAATTACATCGGTTCTTTTCTCATTAGGTGGTTTTATTAATGCAGTCTATGCAAAATCATTTGATGATATTTCTATTATTCCCACCTTTGTTCTTACACCCTTAACTTATTTAGGTGGTGTGTTTTATGCCATTAGTGCACTTGGTCCTTTTTGGCAAAAACTTTCTTTAATTAACCCTATTGTTTATATGGTTAATGCTTTCCGTTTCGGCATTTTAGGTCATAGTGATGTGAATGTTTCATTCTCTTTAATCATTGTGACATCATGCTGTGTTGTACTTTACGGAATTGCTTACTATTTACTTGCTCGTGGTTCAGGAATGCGTGAATGAGTGTCGAACAGTCTTTATTGGGTAAAGAAACCCAATATCCAACTAATTATCAACCTGATGTTTTATTTCCAATTGCCCGTGCTCAGTCTCGTGAAAGCTATTCACATATTGAAGGCATTACTCAAGGTAAAGATTGGTGGCATGTTTTTGAAATCTCATGGTTAAACGCTCATGGTATTCCACAAGTTGCGATTGGCAGAATTACACTGCCCGCTTCTTCACCGAATTTAATTGAGTCAAAGTCATTAAAACTTTACTTCAATAGTCTTAATTTCACTCAATTTGATTCGAAAGAGTCATTCATTGAAACGGTTGAAAAAGATCTCTCAGCTGCTGCGGGTGCAAAAATTGAATTAGCCTTATTTCAGGTTGATGATTTAGATATTTCTAAACCTCAAGGTATTTGTATTGATGACCTTGCACCAGAACGTTTAGAGCAACATCCTGATGCAACTCTTTTAAAACGAGATGAGTCTGGTGAAGAAGTTGAAATTGAGCTGTATTCTCATCTTTTGAGAAGTAACTGTCCAGTCACGGGACAGCCGGATTGGGGTACAGTTTTTATTCGTTTTAAAGGCAAAAAACCTTGTTATCGTAGTGTTTTAGCTTATATTATCTCGTACCGTCAGCATAACGGCTTTCACGAACAGTGTGTCGAACAGATCTTTGCCGATATTTGGCAAAATCTAGAGCCTGAGAAGCTGATGGTTTATGCAACTTATACTCGTCGCGGCGGACTTGATATTAACCCTTGCCGAGTATCGGATCTTTCATGGATGCCAAAACCGATTCGATTGGCACGACAATAAAACGAATAATTTGAGGATACACCATGCCGTTTTTTGGTTTTACCCCTTCTGAAGGCTTATTGAACGATATACAAACTGGAATTGCGAATAAAAATTCTAGCGAACCTTTATATCCACTTCGCGATAAGATTGCTTTACAACTTAATGAAGAGATTATTGATAATGTCTTAATTCAGTTAGTTCAGCATTTTCCTGCAAGTGAAAAGCGCGATACTGCCGAAAAACTAGCAGGCTATGTCAAATCAACTGTTGCTGTTCTTTTAAAACAATTGTTAAGCAAAGCACCAAATGATGTGGTTAAACAATCAGTAGAGTTTTCTGAAAAAAGCTTATTTAAAGACCCACAAGGCCAATATAAAGTAGGCGTAAATTTAGATGTAGGTTTAATAACTAACCTTAAGCATACCTTTACTGAACTTGAAGCAGGCAATGACATTAATAAAGCTGCTTTAGCTGAGTTATATAAACAATTCGGCGATGCTATGATTAAACACTTCATGTCTGATTTTAATAAAACATTAGACCTTGGCATGATTAAACGTAAAGCAGCCGATATTGGTGCAGCAGCTGTAACAAAAGCTGTTCACATTGCAATCGACAAATTGATTCCAAGCTTAAATCGTACTGAACTAAAAGCGATGGCTGAATATCATGATGGTTTATTCTTTAACTAATAAAAAATAGACTATCGGAAACCTAGCGAAAGCTAGGTTTTTTTATTGCAAAATATTGATATACATTGCCATTAACCAAGTTTATGTTAGCATGCGCCAAGCACTGATTGACCTTAGTTAACGCCGCATGTCTCCTAGTCCGCAATATAAATTTTTACGCCAAGCTCCTCGAGATGGTCTTAGCACTGCTATGCAACCTTCAAAGTGGCAACAACTCCATGTTGACCCTTGGCTATGCCTATTTCTGCTCTTAAATGCGCTATTAGGTTTAACCGTACTATATAGTGCTTCTGCACAAGATGTGGGGTTAGTGAGTAAACAAGCCATGAGTTTTGGTATTGGCTTTTTAGTGATGTTTGGTCTAGCCCAAATTCCGCCAAAGGTCTATCAAGCTTTTTCACCCTATTTTTATTTATTTGGCTTATTTTCACTTTTGGCAGTCATGATATTTGGTGAAGTCCGAATGGGTGCTCAGCGCTGGATTGATATTCCCGGTTTCGGAAGTGTCCAACCCAGTGAATTCATGAAAATCGGCATGCCTATGATGATTGCCTGGTTTTTAGCACGTAAACCACTTCCCCCTAGTTTTTCACAAGTTGTTTTATCATTAATGTTAATTGGTATTCCTTTTTTACTGATTGCAGAACAACCTGACTTAGGGACATCACTTTTAGTATTAGCAAGCGGTATATTTGTTTTATTTTTAAGTGGACTATCGTGGCGTATGATCGGTGCTGCGGGAGCCTGTGCCGCGGTGGTCATTCCGATTGCTTGGGAATTTCTTTTACACGACTATCAACGTCAAAGGGTTTTAACATTACTTGATCCAGAGGCAGATGCACTCGGTACCGGTTGGAATATTATTCAATCTAAAACTGCAATTGGTTCTGGTGGTTTTTCAGGTAAAGGCTTTCTTGAAGGTACCCAATCACATTTGCACTTTTTGCCTGAAGGTCATACCGACTTTATTATTGCTGCGTACTCCGAAGAGTTTGGGCTCATCGGTGTACTTATTTTAGTGATTCTTTATTTTGCTATTATTTTTAGAACATTCCAAATCGGTTTACAAAGCTTCCATAACTATGGACGTTTAGTTGCTGGCGCCTTTGGTTTGTCTTTTTTTGTTTATGTATTTGTAAATGCGGGAATGGTCAGTGGTATTTTACCTGTAGTAGGTGTTCCCTTACCTTTTATGAGTTATGGCGGAACAGCTATTATTACTTTAATGGCCACCTTTGGTTTAGTCATGTCCATTCATACACATCGATAATCTGGAATTTTAAAACGATATGTTGTCTCAACACTTAAATAAAACTTTAAAAATGCTTGCTTTATGTACTGGTTTAATCAGTACAAGTCACTTCGCTCAGGCCAACGATTTTGCAACACATCCTGATTATGTAAATTTTAAACAAAAAACGATGAGCGCTTATGGGTTAAGTGGCGATCAAGTTGATGCCGCAATGAATGGTGCAAAAAATTTACCAAACATTCTAAATATTATGACTCGTCCAGGTGAAAGCAAACCTTGGTATGACTATCGTTCTATGTTTTTGGTTGAAGGAACAATTCAACGTGGTGTGCGTTTTAAAAACCAATATGCAGATGCTTTAAACCGTGCTGAACAACAATATGGTGTATCTCAAGCTGTCATTTTGGGCATCTTGGGTGTTGAGACAGGTTATGGCACAAATAAAGGTTCATTTATTACACGTGATGCATTAGCCACACTTGCTTTTGGCTACCCTCGCCGTGCTGAATATTTTGGTGATGAACTTGCTGCTCTTATTGCATGGACTTATAAAGAAGGTTACCCAACAAGTAGTATTGTAGGTTCCTATGCAGGTGCTATTGGCTATCCACAATTTATGCCGAGTAATATTAGTAAATATGGGGTCGATTATGATGGTAATGGACACATCGATTTAAGAAACTCTGCAGAAGATGCAATCGGTTCAATCGCAAATTACTTAGCAAAACAAGGATGGCAACGCGATCAACCTATCGGGTTTATGGCACGTTACACAGGCTCAAATCCAGACAGTGTTATTGCTAAAGATTTAACTCAACCTTTTCCATATGGTGCATTAAAGACACTCGGGGTTTCACCTTTAAATCCTTTAGTTAAAATTGATGATCTGGATATGGTGAATGTTATTCAATTACAAGACTATAATGGTCCAATTTACTATTTGACTTACCCGAATTTTCAAGTGATTACGACCTATAATAAGAGCCGTATGTATGCTACTGCTGTATGGTTATTAGGCACTGAAGTGGCTAGCCGATAGGCTAGCTTTTTTATTAGTTATGTAAAAGTCAATAAATATTTTTGTCAAATAGATCACAATACGCACAAATTTAATATCTTGTTACACTTTTGATCATTTTTTAACCCAGAACTGTAAGTTTTTGCCCTTTTTGTAACTATTTCTCGTTAAAGACTAGACACTCTCCGTAAGCGATGAATATTATCCACCCCAATGTAGCAATTGCAAAAGTGAATAATAAGACATGTTCACTTTAAATTTCAGTCAATCGCTGAAAGAAAAAAGTACATGTTCTCAGGAGTTTATACAAATGCAGTTATCGCTGAAATACGTTCTTGCACTGACGGCTAGTTTAAGCATAGCCCCATTGCACGCTGAAATGGTGCAATCTTCATCATTAAATAGTGATGTAGATGGTTCTAATTTAGCAGCTCGTGTATTGAGTAAAGATACTCAAAATTTTAATTCTCGTTTTTCTAACATTAACAGTCTTTCAATCACTGAACGTTCTGGCGATCAAATCCGTCGTCAAGCTATCGCAGCAAAAATTGAAATCCCTGAAGATGAGCCTTCAGTGATTGAAAAACTTAACACAGTAGCTTCAAACACTGTTCGTAAGTTTAGCCAAACTGGCATGGCTTCATGGTATGGTCGTCAATTCCATGGTCGCAAAACAGCAAGTGGTGACACATTCGATATGAATGCCCTCACTGCTGCTCACCGTAGCCTACCGTTGAACTGTTACATTCGAGTAACGAATAAAGACAATGGCAAAAGTGTGGTTGTAAAAGTAAATGACCGTGGTCCTTTCCATGGCAATCGTGTACTTGACCTATCTTATGGTGCAGCTAAACGTCTTGGTATTACCAATGCTGGAACTGCAAAAGTAAATATTGAGCGCGTTGATGGTCCAACTTCATAAGTTATAGACTCTAGAGCTCATGTAAAAAGCCGCAATTTTTTCTGCGGCTTTTTTATGTTTTAAACTATGAAAATAATTCCTAGGTTAAGGTAAAAAAATTATCTTTTTTAACCCTTCTCCAACCCCACTTTTGATTATTTTTCGAACAAAAAATTGCATTTATTTTATCAAAGTCTATTTCGCTTCTAAATTGCGCTTAGCGCGACTTTAAAAAATTTGCGCTACCCTAGTACCATTTTTCTAAAATAAGGGCTATTTATGGCGTTTTTAGAGTAGATGAGTAGAGCTTTTTCACACAATTTTCCCACCCATCTCAAAATTACACTTTTTTTTGTGTTTTCATCATTGAGCAACACAGAAAAAATATTATGAAATATTGCACCCTTTTTTGAGTTCAAATGGACTATTTTTTCAATCATCACCATATTATTTTTTTCTTCTACCCCTCCTCAGTTTTTACTGCCAAGTTGCTATAGTTGAATAGTGTTGGTTTCTTGTCGAATTCCTCTAGAACAGGCTAAAATATATCCAGAAAAAATAAATCAAAGTTAAAACAAGGAGTGTGCCATTAATGAAATCCGTTACAGAATGGTTTGACGAATATAGCGAAAGCCATCAAAACCCAATCAATAAACAAATTCACTGGCTCTGCGTTCCTGCTATTTTATTCTCTATTATTGGAATCATTGCCCATTTCAGCACCTTGCTCACTGCTCTACTACTTGTACTCACTTTAGTATTTTATGCTCGTTTAGATCTTGTACTTGCTGTTGCAATGGCAGCTTTACTTGTTGTTATGGCATGGCTCATTTACACCCTACCTGTAGGAGTAGGATTTTATATTTCTATTTTTGTGATTGCTTGGGTCGGACAGTTCTATGGTCATAAAATTGAGGGCAAAAAGCCATCGTTCTTTAAAGATTTACAATTTTTACTCATTGGCCCCGTCTGGTGCATGGATGCTTATCTAGGAAAAATCTTACCTAAATGGAAAAGTAGACAAAAACACGCTATATCCTAATTGTTCAATTAAAGCTGGATCATCTCGATTCAGCTTTTACATTTTAGTAATTTATTAGAAAATTTATAAAATAGAAAAAAACCAAACTAGCGATAACACTTAAAAGCACCTTCTTCAGATAAAGGGCAATCACAATACAAAAGATTGCTGCATAAATATAAGGATTATCAATAATTCCTTTTAAATTATCGCCATCAAAAAAAACAACTGGAATACAAATTGCTGTTAATAAACAAGGTGCAGAATAATTAAGCATCTTATTCATAATAAGCGGCAATTTAATTTTAACAGTGGGTTCCAAAAAATAATAACGATTAAAAAAGACGATTGCTGCCAAACCTAAAATCATAAACCAAGACATATTATTGCTCCTTACCTATTTTTTCAGTTAACACTGCAACCAACATCCCGATTAATCCTGAAAGTAAAATTGCCCCTTCAACTTGATAAAATTTTAAGAAAAATCCGCTTAAACAAGTGATTAGTACACCAGCAATTACAGGCATTCCCTTACATAGCGGCACTATCATGGCAATAAAAATAGCCACAATTGAAAAATCTAAATGATAATTTAGTAAATCAGGAATCACTGTTGCCAAAAGTATTCCAACCAAACTAAAAACGACCCAGAATAAATAAAAAGACAGACCTGCACCCAACAGATATTCTGGCTGTCTTTTTTCACCGGATGCACATACCGCAAATAATTCATCCGTTAATAAAAAACCTAAACTTAACCGTTTCGAAAGAGACAAAGCAGAAATGTCATTTCTTAAAGTTAATGCATAAATAAAATGCTGAGCCGTTAAAAAGAAAATCGTCACATAAATTGTAAAAGTAGATACCCCTTCCATTACCATGCTTAAACTAACTAATTGAGCTGCTCCAGCAAAAACTATTCCAGACATCGCAAGGGCTTTATAAAAAGATAAACCCGCATGAATTGCCATAGAGCCTGCCAAGATTGCCCAAGGAATAACAGAAATTGACAAGGGTAAAATATCCATTGCACCACGTAAAAAAAGATAGGATGGCTTATTTTTTGGAAACCTCACCAACTGATGAAGCTGAATATTCATATATAAAATCCAAGATAAAAGATCTCTCTATAAAATGCGTAATGAGAGTTGATTTATATTGAATAAAATTGCTGTAAATAAATTTTTAATAATCTAGTTATTTAGGCTAGCTACATATTGAGTAGGCGTCACTCCCATTGCTTTTTTAAAGTGACGATTAAAATGACTTTGATCAGAAAAACCACATTGCTGTGCCACCATCGCAATTTGGTCACCCTGTTTTAATAATTGTCTTGCTTTTTGTAAGCGTGCTTGAACAAGCCAAGCATGAGGTGGCAAGCCCAGATATTTTTTAAATTGTCTTAAGAAATGCCATGCACTTAGACCCACCATATCAGCTAGATCTTGCAAAGAAAAATTCGTTTCAGGCATTTCTACCAGTAATTCTTTAACTCTTAATATTTTTGAATATGCCTCTGGTAACTCACAAAAAGTATGATTTGATTGACCATGTCGCTTCATTAAACAGGCTAAAGTCGATAAATACATCGTTTCTTTAAGTAAAAAATTGTCTTTTTGTTCTAATAAATCAAAGAGTAAACATAGTTGTTGAGCCAAACCCAAGTCACGAATGACAGCTTGAGGAAACCATGGCGCCCCACGTGAATTTTCAAAAAAATCTTGGCTGACTTCTGCCAACATTTCAGGTGTTGGATAAATTGCTCGATATCGCCAGCCTGACTCTACCGCAGATGAACCAGTATGAATTTCGTCAGCGTTTACTAAAATAATGTCGCCTTTAGGAGCTACATGCAGCTGGCCTGTCCTAAAAAAAGACTGTGCTCCCTCTTCAATCACACCAATACAGTACCCTTCATGAGTATGCTTCGAAAATTGTGTTTGGTGATAATGTGCTTTTAGTAACTCTAAACCGCCCAGCTCTCGCACATGCAGATAATCGGCTTGCTCCCGCTGCATAAATACGTCTCATCTATTCAATAAAAAAACCATAGCATGTTTTAAGAAACTGAATAGAATAAAATTGCTCTATAAAAACAATCTCTTTATTCGTTTATTCGGTTTTACTGGTAGATTTGCCCATCATGTTTGAGCCAACCGCTTTCATGACGATTTTGTGGATCACGATGTGTCCAGTGTAATACACCGCCTTTTGGGTTATATTCATATTCACCGTAAAACTCTACCGTGTCACCTTTTTTCAAATTAGGAATTTTAGGTGCTAAATCAATATTATGTGCGACTAAAATTGAAAGGCCATTTTTTAGTACAAGAATAAATTTCTGGTGTCTCGACCCATCATTATCATCTCTTAAAATCGCTTTTACTCGGCCACTTCCCTGCACTTGAACATTACTTTGTCTCTGCTCATAAGCAGCTTTTATTGTATCTGCCCCATTATTTGAAAGTGTAGTTTCAGTATGCTGAGCTTCGGGTATGACTGATGATGGCGATTGATTTTGCTTATGCCCAGATAAATCCAGACCAAAATATGCAGCAATCAATAAAATTATGACACCACCAATACTCAGATTTTTTTTATTTGTCATTGTCTACCCTTAATTTAACTGAGATAAAAAAAGCCCCAACGGGGCTTTTTTTATTGTGATACGAATTACTTCGCAGCAGCTTGAGCAGCAGCAACTTCTTCAGCGAAGCTCATTTCTGCTTTTTTCTCAATACCTTCACCAACTTCGAAACGTACGAAGTTAGCAACAGTAGTACCAGTTGCTTTTAATACATCAGCAACTTTTTTGTCGTTGTCGATTACGTACATTTGACGATCAAGAGCAACTTCGTTCAAGTATTTATCAACTGAACCAGTTACCATTTTCTCAACGATGTTAGCTGGTTTACCAGATTCTAACGCTTTCGCTTCAGCAATTTCTTTTTCTTTAGCGATAAGGTCAGCAGGAACAGCTTCAGCATTTACAGCTACTGGGTTAAATGCAGCAACGTGCATTGCAATACCTTTACCAGTATCAGCATCACCAGTATAAGAAACTACAACACCGATTTTTAAACCGTGTTTGTAGATAGCCAAGTTTTCGCCTTCAACGATTTTCGCACGACGAACTTGGATGTTTTCACCGATTTTTTGAACAAGCGCAATACGAGCTTCTTCAACTGTTTGACCGTCTGCTAATTTTAATTCAGCGATTTTAGCAGCATCAGTTTCACCAGCAGCTAAAGCAGCAGTAGCAACAGCTTTAGAGAAGTTAGAGAAGTTTTCGTCTTTAGCAACGAAGTCAGTTTGACAGTTAACTTCAACTAGGATTGCTTTGTTGCCTTCTTGAACGATTGTGATTGCACCGTCAGCAGCAATGTTACCAGCTTTTTTAGCAGCTTTAGCTTGACCAGATTTACGAAGGTTATCAATAGCAAGCTCGATGTCACCGTTCGCTTCTGTTAATGCTTTTTTGCATTCCATCATTGCAAGACCAGTACGGTCACGTAATTCTTTTACCATGCTTGCAGTAATTGCAGTCATGTTGATCTCCTAAAATCGGTAGAAAATAAATCTTTTCAACAAAAACGGCCCAAAGAAACTCTGGGCCGTTTGCACTCTCGACGCTTAATTTGCCACCATTACATGTCGCAAAAATGACAAGCCTGCGTCAAAACGCATTAAGCCTCAGAAGCGTCTTTCGCAGCGTCATCGCCTTTTGCTTGAGCGTTCGCTTGAGATTGAGCGTATTCTTTACCAGCAAGAATTGCGTCAGCCATAGCTGAAGCATATAGAGTTACTGCACGGATCGCATCGTCGTTACCCGGAATAACGTAATCAACGTTGTCTGGGTTAGAGTTTGTATCAACGATACCGATAACAGGAATACCTAAGTTCTTCGCTTCTTTGATTGCAATCGCTTCGTGAT
Organism: Acinetobacter sp. IRS14; assembly: GCF_034650275.1. Taxonomy (NCBI): domain Bacteria; kingdom Pseudomonadati; phylum Pseudomonadota; class Gammaproteobacteria; order Moraxellales; family Moraxellaceae; genus Acinetobacter; species Acinetobacter sp. IRS14. The sequence continues at coordinate 25,903 of NZ_JAOVFN010000003.1, read as the reverse complement.
CAACGTCGATTACAAATAATGCGTCAGGTAAACCACCCATGTTTTTAACGCCGCCTAAAGAACGCTCAAGTTTTTCCATCTCACGAGCACGTTCTAAAGCTTCACGTTTAGTAAGCTTAGCGAAAGTACCGTCTTGAGATTGAGTTTGAAGATCTTTTAAACGGTTGATAGATTGGCGAAGTGTTTTCCAGTTCGTCAACATACCACCTAACCAACGGTGATCTACATATGGTTGACCAGCGCGTTGAGCTTGTTCACGGATGATGTTAGAAGCAGCACGTTTTGTACCAACGAACAAAACTTTGTTCTTTTTGCTTGCTAATTGGTTAGCGAAGTTCAAAGCATCATTTAACGCAGGAACAGTGTGCTCAAGGTTGATGATGTGAATTTTGTTACGCGCGCCAAAAATGTATTGACGCATTTTTGGGTTCCAGAAACGAGTTTGGTGACCAAAGTGCGCGCCTGCTTGAAGAAGGTCACGCATGCTTACGTTGTAATCTGCCATTTTCTTTACCTTAAAAGTTGGGTTAGGCCTCCATATATCCGCATTCTCCACCCTTTTACAGGCACCCAGAGTAATGTGACGATATATGTGCGGATTTTTTACTCCACCTATCAAATTTGTTCGTAAAAGATATTCACGAAAAGCATTTGATAAAATGGGCGGCTATTTATACCATAGACACTTGTAAATTACCAAAAGTTTTTAGAGATCATGAACAGTACTTATACAGCTCCACGTCGATTAATCAAAACTCCAGATGAAATTGAAAAAATGCGCATTGCAGGACGACTGGCGGCTGAAGTTCTAGAGATGATCAAGCCGTATATCAAGGCGGGTGTAAGTACACTTGAACTTGATACCATTTGCCGTAATCACATTGAAAATGTACAACATGCTATTCCTGCCTGTGTCGGCTATGGTGGCGCTCCTGGACGCCCTGCTTTTCAGCACTCTATTTGTACTTCGGTTAACCATGTTGTCTGCCATGGCATTCCTTCTGAAAATAAAACGTTAAAAAACGGCGATATTTTAAATATTGATGTGACTGTAATTAAAGATGGTTATCACGGCGATACAAACATGATGTATATCGTTGGTGGTGAGACGTCTATTTTAGCCAATCGTCTATGTAAAGTTGCTCAAGAAGCCATGTATCGAGGCATGGCAACTGTTAAAGATGGTTCATATTTAGGGGACATTGGTCATGCAATCCAAAAATATGTCGAATCAGAGCGTTTTAGTGTAGTACGTGAATATTGTGGCCACGGTATTGGTACCGTTTTCCATGATGAACCTCAAGTATTACATTATGGTCAAGCTGGAACAGGTATGCGTCTGGAAGCTGGTATGACATTTACCATTGAACCTATGGTAAATGCTGGCGTATGGCAAACTAAACTATTAGGCGACAAATGGACTGTTGTAACGAAAGACCATAAACTTTCAGCTCAATATGAACATACTATTTTAGTGACTCAAACAGGCATTGAAGTTTTAACTGCACGCCCTGAAGAGGACTTATCTCGTTTCAACTGATAGTTAAAAAAACTTAAATAAAAGGCTACTTTATGTAGCCTTTTATTATTTATTATGTATTTTTTATTAATAAATATTTCTAAATATAAACAATTATTTCAAAAAAATTACAATTATTAATTTTTAATAAACAATTATTTTAATAAAACGCGGTATGGTTGGCTCAATAAAAATCAGTAAACAAATGTTCGGACATGGAGTCCTTTTATGATGAAAAAGTCATTATTTTGTATGACAGCTGCCTTTTTTGCCCTGCCAACAATCACTAACGCCGCTTCGCCATATTTTAGTTTAAAGGATGGTGATGGTTTCAAACGTTTTTCAGTCTCTGCTGGTTGGTTACATGCAATGCCTCAAGGCTCAGGAAACCCTGTCAATATCAATACTAGCGTTGCAGAAGGTACACAATCTAAAGTTGGAGATGTATCTACAAAAGCCGTTTTAGAGGCAATCGACCAAAGCAAAACTTCAGGAAAATTCTGGTATAACACTATTGGTCTTCTTGATAAGTTTACAGATACTCTTCCCTCTTCACTTGCAGGTACAGCAGAAGTTAATGGTCTTTCTCAATGGCAACAACAAGGTTCTGGATTAGAAGCTAGTGATGTTGATACTGTTGGTCTTATGTTTAACTACAACTTTACGGACAATTTATCTTTAGAAATTAAAGGTGGTATTCCCCCTAAAGTGGATATTAATGGAAAAGGTAATATTTACGCTCCCCTTTCTGGAAAAGCGACTCCACTAAAAGATGGATCTTCAATTGGAGAAATCATAGGAGGTGGAATTTCCGGGGCGGGTGGAGATATTCCTTTAAAACAAGACCTTCATATTACTGATCTTTCTCAGGGAGGTAAGGCTGCGACCGCACGCGCGTGGTTACCAGCCGTTGAACTACATTATCAATTTGGTAAAACAGGTGTAAATAAGTTCCGTCCTTATATCGGAGCTGGCGTGATGTATGCATACTTTAATGATTTAAAAATGAATTCTGGTATTGAGGCTGATTTAATTCAAGCGGGACACATGATCCAGAATATCCATGATGGTAAAGCTGGTGCAGCACTAGATCGCAAAACATCATCAGCAAATCCTATCGTGAAACTAGAAGCGACCGATACTTTTGCACCTATTGTAACTTTAGGTGCAACTTACGACTTCAACCCAAATTGGTTTGCTGTTGGTTCAGTTTCGTATTCAAAAATGAATAGTGAAGCAAAAATCTATGTGACTGACCAAAATACAGGTAAAGAGCTAATTAAAGCGAATACCAAAATTGATATTGACCCACTCATTTCATATGTTGGTGTTGGTTACCGCTTCTAACCCCGCATAAAGCTATAAAAACTTGTATAAGTTTTTATAGCTTTCTTTCAATCTATTTCGCCTAAAAATTGCTTCTTTTTAAATCAAAATGCTAAAAAAATGAGCATTTTTTATAAAAAATACAGCTGTAGAAACCTTTTCAAATTTTTATTAATACCTTCTTATTTTTTTCCAATTTTTTATTATTTTTCTATTCACAAACTAACTCAATAAAATTAGAAAGTAATTTTTCCTTTTTAGTAAAATTCATTTTTTGGCACAAGCTTTGCTTTATTCAGAGCATGATGAATCAATGATGATTCAATGAATAAACAAAGACGGCCAACGATGTCCGTTCTGATCGGTCTGCAGATAGGCAATAAATTGCCATGCAAATTAAATTTCGTTCAGTTCAGAGGGACGGCGTATGTCTTCAAATATCCAATTAGATGCAAAAAAAGCAACTGAAATTAAATTATTCAGTTTTTCAACTCCAGCAATGCGAGCATTCCACATGACATGGCTCGCTTTCTTTGTATGTTTCTTTGCATGGTTTGCGTGTGCACCATTAATGCCCGTGATTAAAGGTGAATTTGGCTTAACAAAAGATCAAATTGCTAATATTAATATTGCTGCTGTTGCCATTACTATTTTAGTTCGGCTTATTGTCGGGCCACTCTGCGATAAATATGGCCCACGTATTACGTACACCACTCTCCTATTAATTGGCAGTATTCCAGTATTTGGAGTAGCTGCTGCCAATAGTTATGAATCTTTTCTATTCTTTCGCTTACTTATTGGTGCGATTGGCGCAAGCTTCGTCATTACTCAATACCATACAAGTGTCATGTTTGCTCCTAACGTTGTAGGAACAGCAAATGCGGCAACGGCTGGCTGGGGAAATGCTGGCGGTGGAGCAACACAAGCTTTAATGCCTTTATTGCTCGGTGCGATCGTGATGTTTGGTGTTGAACAAACTATGGGATGGCGCGTGGCATTAATCGTACCTGGCGTAATGATGGTTATTGTTGGCATTCTTTATTGGAAATTAACTCAAGATTGCCCTCAAGGAAACTTTAAAGAAGTTCGCGCGCAAGGTATTGAGGTCGGAAGTGGTAAAAAAGGTGGTACTGCCATTTTAATGCAAGCCGCTCGCAACTATCGTGTCTGGATTTTATTTTTGGCATATGGCGCAAGTTTTGGAATTGAGATTTTTATCCATAACGTTGCAGCAATGTATTATGTTGATCAATTTAAAATGGATTTAAAAACGGCTGGACTAACTGCCGGAATCTTTGGTCTTTTAGCATTATTCGCTCGAGCGCTAGGCGGTATCATTTCCGACAAAGTAGCACTCAAGAAAGGTTTAGATGGCCGCACGAAAGTGCTTGTACTCATGATTTTAGGTGAAGGTTTATTCTTAATACTCTTCTCGCAAATGAATGCTGTAGCGCTCGCTATTATTTCCATGACTATTTTTGCATTATTTACGCATATGGCATGTGGAGCAACTTACGCTCTCGTACCCTTTATCGATCGTACTGCATTAGGTGGAGTTGCAGGAATTATTGGGGCGGGTGGCAATGTTGGTGCAGTTGCAGCAGGTTTCTTACTTAAAGGCTTACTCGATGTTCAAACTTGCCTGTTTATTTTAGGCGGTCTGGTTATGGTCGCAGGCTGTAGCGTAATTTTGATTCGCTTCACAACTGAACATAAAGAAAAAGAACAAGTCCTTTTTGAGCAGGCATTACTTGAACGTAATTCAACAGCTTAATTTTTATAAGAAGCAGAGATCAAAATGATGTCTGCTTCTTCAAATTTCTTATCATAAAATATTTACACCACTCACTTTTTAATTCTTCTTAAATATTCTTGTTATCTATATCGATATTTTTCGATATATCTTCTACAATAAATGACCACATTATTATAATTTTCCATTAACGATGACTAAAACTGCTCACAACTTTTCCCAGCCACTTATCTATATGCTGATTGGTAGTGCCCTTATTTTGGCTCTTTCTTTAGGTGTTAGGCATGGTTTTGGACTTTATTTGGTCCCAATGAGCCATGAGTTTGGCTGGGGCCAACATGTTTTTAGTCTTGCAATCGCCATGCAGAACCTGATCTGGGGTGCAGTTCAACCTTTTACTGGCGCAATCGCAGATAAATATGGCAGTAAAATTGTGGTTGCTGTTGGCGGATTACTTTACGCCCTTGGCTTACTGTTAATGGCTTTTAGTTCAAGCATCTTAATCTTAAATTTAAGCCTAGGATTGATTATCGGCTTAGCTTTATCAGCCACCTCCTTTACAGTTTTACTTAGTGCAGTAGGCCGAGCTGCCCCTCCAGAAAAAAGAAGTATGGCAATGGGGATTGCAAGTGCAGCAGGCTCTTTCGGTCAGTTTATTATGCTGCCATCTACCCTTCTCTTACTCAAGAATGTTGGATGGTCAGCTGCCCTAATGGTCAGTGCGCTATTAATTGCTCTTATTATTCCGCTTGCATGGATGTTAAAAGGACCAAGCAATCAAACACCAAAAGCAATTGCACAACCTCAGCTCACATTTAAACAAGTACTGAATATTGCCAGAAAACATAAACCCTTTTGGTGGTTAGCTTTAGGTTTCTTAGTATGTGGATTCCAAGTTGTTTTCTTAGGTGTACATTTACCCGGCTATTTAATCGACCACGGCTTTGATGCAGCTACAGGAACTGTGTTTCTGGCACTAGTTGGACTATTTAATATTGTGGGGACTTATGGTGCTGGCTGGTTAGGAGATCGCTTCTCAAAACCTAAATTATTAATGGCGCTTTACGGTAGCCGTGGCATCGCGATCATTGCCTTTTTGTTATTACCTTTAAGCATTTATACGGTATATGCTTTTGGAATTATTATGGGCCTTTTATGGCTCTCTACTGTTCCGCTCACGAACGGCATTGTGGCAAATATGTTTGGCGTTAAATATCTTTCAATGCTGAGCGGCATTGTGTTTTTCACCCATCAAGTCGGTTCTTTCTTTGGCGGTTGGCTTGGTGGTGTTAATCATGACTTAACAGGTAATTACAATGCAATTTGGCTATGTTCTATAGCATTAAGTATAGTAGGTGTGATCGTACACTTCTTTGTGAATGAGGAGGCTGTTATTCATGACGCATAATGCCTTACTTTTGAAAACAATTATGACTTTTATCCTAGTCACGCTTTTGGTGCTTTCTATAATTTTATGGAAACAAACACCAGATTTATTTGAATATTTTAACCAAGCATTTTGCCCACACTAGTATGATGAAAAGCTAAAATCATCCTTTGGATTGTCATAAAAATATAAAAAACCTATGATCTAATGAAAATAAAAAAGCCCGCAAATTTGCAGGCTTTTTTATTGTAAACTTATTTAAAATCAAAACAAACGATTCATACCATTAAGTGCAGCTACACGATATGCTTCAGCCATTGTTGGATAGTTAAATGTCGTTTCAACGAAATATTTCAAGGTATTGTTTGGGCTGTGCATAACTGCTTGCCCAATGTGGATAATTTCGGCAGCGTTATTACCAAAACAGTGAATACCTAAAATTTCCATAGTGTCACGGTGGAAAAGAATTTTTAACTCACCTACTGTATCACCGGTAATTTGTGCACGAGCCAAATGACGGAAAGAAGCTTGACCCACTTCATACGGAATTTTTTCTTCCGTTAATTCCTGTTCATTTTTACCAATTGATGAGATTTCAGGAATGGTATAGATACCAGTTGGAATGTCACGTACTGGCTTCGCATCTTCACCACTCATGTTTGCGCCAGCACAGCGCCCTTGGTCATAAGCAGCAGAAGCAAGTGATGGCCAACCAATCACGTCACCAGCAGCATAGATGTTTTCAACTTCTGTTTGATATTGATCATTTACTGAAAGCTGACCGCGGTTGTTTGGAACTAGTCCAACGTTCTCAAGACCTAAGCCTTCTGTGTTACCTGAACGGCCGTTACACCAAAGAATGGCATCAGCTTTAATCTTTTTACCACTTTGTAAGTGTAAAACAACATGATCATCAAACGTTTCAAGATGATCCATTTGTTCGTTGTGACGAATTAACACACCTTGTTCACGTAAGTGATAAGACAAAGCATCAGCAATTTCATCATCTAAATAGCTTAATAGTTTTTGCTGAGTATTGATCAAGTCAACTTTATGATCTAGACCAATAAAGATTGAGGCATATTCACAGCCAATAACGCCCGCGCCGTAAATAATGATTTTCTGAATTGAATAATCAAGATCAAGAATCTTGTCTGAATCAAACACGCGAGGATGATCAAAGTCGAGACCTTGCGGATGATAAGGACGGCTACCTGTCGCAATCACGATTTGCTTACAGATAATTGTCTCTTTAATGCCTTCATGGCTAAAGACTAAGACTGTATTTTTATCTTGAATATATGCACGACCGTGGAAGACACCAATCTTGTTACGGTCATAAAAACGTGTATGTGTATCAACCTGTTGTTGAATCACTTTATGTGCATTACGCAAAACCTGTTTCATGGTGAACTGCTTCCATTCACCTACTTTTTGAAACATTGGATCACGCTGATAGCGAATAATACTAGAAACTGTTTGACGTAATGCTTTACTTGGAATCGTTCCTACGTGTGCACAGTTACCACCAAGTTGATCACGCACATCTACAATTGCAACACGCTTACCAGCTTTTGAAAGCTTCATTGCCGCGCCTTCACCCGCAGGTCCAGAACCGAGAACTACCGCATCGTATTTAACGAAATTCCCACTAACGACCTCTTTTTTACGTGGCATTGAAAGCTCCTTCCTCTCTTGAATGACCATATTTTATAATAGATTATGACTAATATGCGGTGAATTTATGTATTTCTCAACCCTATATTTCTGAATAGCCACATTTATTATATGAATAGTTATTTTCCGCTATTAACTGAAGAACTTCGCTATAATACAATGTCAATGTCTCTATAAACGAGTGGAAAAGTTAGATATGTCAGAACACCGTAAACCTGAACAGGGTGTAAAACTTCGTGGCGCAGAAAAAGTCGCAAGAATTCCTGTAAAAGTTGTACCTACGGTTGAAGTGCCGCGTAAACCTGACTGGATTCGTGTCAAGATGACGGCACCAGAAGAAGTTCAGCGTATTAAAACGACTTTACGTGCTCAAAAACTCCATACCGTTTGTGAAGAAGCTGCTTGTCCTAACCTGCCAGAATGTTTTGGTGGCGGTACGGCAACATTCATGATTATGGGCGATATTTGTACACGCCGTTGTCCTTTCTGTGATGTAGCACATGGTCGTCCAAATGCACTCGATGCTGACGAACCTCGCCACATGGCAGAAACCATTTCTAACTTGAAACTCAAGTACGCAGTAATTACTTCAGTTGACCGTGATGACTTGCTTGACGGCGGTGCGCAACACTTTGTGGACTGTATTAAAGAAGCTCGCGCGCTTAGCCCGACGACATTGCTTGAGATTTTAGTACCGGATTTCCGTGGACGTATGGATATTGCTTTACGCATTATGACTGAATGTCCGCCAGACGTATTTAACCACAACATTGAGACTGTGCCTCGTCTATATAAAGCAATGCGTCCAGGTTCAGACTATCAACACTCTTTAACCTTATTAAAAATGTTTAAAGAATACTGCCCAGATATCCCAACAAAATGTGGTTTGATGGTCGGTATTGGTGAAACTGAAGAAGAAGTTATTGCATTGCTTGATGACTTACGTGCTCACGATGTTGACTATGTGACGATTGGTCAATATTTACAGCCGTCTAAACAACATGCGCCAATCGACCGCTTTGTAACGCCAGAAGAGTTTGAACGTTATGCAGAGCATGGCCGCAAACTTGGCTTTAGAAATATTTGGTCTGCACCAATGGTTCGTTCAAGTTATTTTGCTGATCGTCAATACCATGGTGAACCAGTACCAGAAGTTCGTCGTAAAGTAGATCCAGCTAAAAAAATCGCTGTACAGGTTGTCGAAGCTTAATAAATTAAATTTCTATAAAAGCCCTCTAACACAGAGGGCTTTTTATTTGTATAAGAAAATCAATAACATTTCTTGACAAATCGATAAAACAAGCCATTACACTTTCACAGAAAAATATCTTATACCTAAAAGTACGATATATCCCTGCTCTAGCATATACATCAATTGCGATATAAAAAATTAAATTTAAACAGCATTAAAATTAGCTAGTTAAGCCTTAAATCTCTCCTCGCTTTTTCGTAACTTCTAACTTGAGGGCTTAGCTAGTAAGGAGCAAGTATGATTTTCCTACTCTTTGTTTTAAGCGTTGTCATTCAGCTTTTTGCAATATGGGCAATTTTCTTTTTTAACCTAAACCGAATCATTGGTAGTGTAATTACGATTGCGGTAGCTATATTTACTGCACTCATATTAACGCCATGGGCTCTCATTTTAGGTATTCCCCTCATTGCCCTTAGTATCATTATTTTATTTGCACCATTACGCTTTAACCTGATTACTAAACCTGCATATAAAACATTAGCAAACTCAATGCCGAGCATCAGTACGACTGAACAAGAGGCCTTAGAAGCAGGTACCAGTTGGTGGGAAAAAGAATTGTTTATGGGGGCACCCGATTGGTCCCAATTTGAAAATTATCCCTACCCAACGTTGTCAGAAGAAGAGCAAAGTTTTATAGACAATGAAGTTGAACTACTTTGTAGCATGCTCAATGAGTGGGAAATTCATCATCACTTAAAAGATCTTCCACCAGAGGTTTGGCAATTTATTAAAGACAAAGGGTTTTTAGGCCTCATTATTCCAAAATCCTTTGGCGGCAAAGAGTTTAGTTCATTTGCGCAAAGCCGTATTATGAGCAAAATTGCTTCACGCTCACTCACCACTGCAGTGAGTTGTATGGTTCCAAATTCGTTGGGACCGGGTGAGCTACTCATGCACTACGGTACCGATGCTCAAAAGCAACAATATTTACCGGGCCTTGCTAAAGGTGAGGAAATTCCATGTTTTGGTTTAACCAGTCCAGAAGCGGGTTCCGATGCTGGTGCGATTCCAGATTCGGGCGTTGTTTGCTACGGCGAACATGAAGGTGCTCAAGTTCTTGGGCTCCGTATGAATTTCTCTAAACGCTGGATTACCCTTGCGCCAATTGCCACAGTCGTAGGTCTTGCATTTAAACTATATGACCCTGAAGGGTTACTCGGCGATAAAAACAAAACAGAATACGGAATTACCTGTGCCCTCATTCCTGCCAGTCATGCAGGTGTGAAAATAGGAGCGCGTCATTTTCCAGGTTCTCCATTTATGAACGGAACCGTAGAAGGAGAAGATGTTTTTATTCCTATTGACTGGATTATTGGTGGGCAAGAAAATGCCGGCAAAGGCTGGCGAATGCTAATGGAGTGCTTAGGTGTTGGCCGTGGTATTTCCCTTCCAGCTTTAGCAACAGCAGCAGGTGAAATGAGCTATTTAACCGTTGGTGCTTTTGCGAAAATTCGTCAACAGTTCAATATTTCAGTCGGTAAATTTGAAGGCGTACAAGAAGCGACCAGTGAAATTGCCAGCGATGCCTACATGCTTGAAGCATTCCGCTATTTAGTGACATGTGGCCTCAATCAAGGTGGAACACCTGCTGTAATGACTGCCATGGCAAAATATTATGCAACTGAAACGATGCGTAAAGTCGTCAATCACGGAATGGATATTGCTGGAGGGCGCGCAATTCAACTTGGACCACGTAACTTCCTTGCCCTTACCTATCAAGCAATTCCAATTGCAATTACGGTAGAAGGCGCAAATATTTTGACCCGTTCATTGATGATTTTTGGTCAAGGCTCAATGCGTTGTCATCCTTATCTATTTGAAGAATTACAACTCCTTCAATCTGAAGATAAAGCTAATGCGGTTCAAAAATTCGATGATTTGTTATTTAAACATTTAGCCTATACCTTTAACCGTGGGGCAAAATCATTTGCTTATGGTTGGACTGGTGGTTCAAATGATGCTCCTCAATCAGTAGATCAATTTACTGCTAGTTACTATAAGACGATTAACCGTTTTAGTGCCAACTTCGCGCTTGTTTCGGATATGTCACTTGGTTTACTTGCAGGCGACTTAAAACGCAAAGAAATGTTATCAGGACGCTTGGCAGATATTCACGCGCACCTCTTTATTTCTACTGCGATTTTAAAATTTTATGAAGCTGGCCAAAAAACTGAAGCCGAACAACTTCACGCTAAATTAGCTCTACAAAAAGCGTTCTTGAATATTCAGGAAGCATTTTGGGGATTATTTGAAAACTTCCCAGCTAAACTTCCAGCGGCATTTGTAAAATGGATCTGTTTCCCTCTTGGCCGTGTTATTTCAAAACCTGACGATGAGTTAAAACAGCAAGTCGCTGAACTTATGATGCAAGAGCATCCTTTTAGAGAGCAGCTTAAACATCACGTATTTTATTCAACTAAAGCCGATGATGTGACTGGACGTTTAGAACATACATTCCAAATTCTACGAACCCTTGAGCCACTTTGGGATAAGTTTAAAAAAGCTGAATCTAAAGGCAAATTTACAGGACTTACTTTCGAAGAGAATATTCAACAAGCGATAAAAGAAGGTTTTATTACTGAAAGTGAAGCTCAACAATTATTGCAATATAATGCAATTCGATTCGATAGCATGCTTACAGATGTATTTGATGAAGATTTAAATAAGGATCTTCCTTTGTCGAACCCTCATCAAATTGTGTGACTGATGCCTCCACTAATTCACTATTGCAATCACACTTGATTCGCATTAATTAATAAACAGCCATAAAAGCGTCAATCGACGCTTTTATTTTTAGGAGAAATTAATGTCTAAGCAAGATTACGAAAATGGATTAAAAGTTCGCACAGAAGTGATGGGAGAAGCTTTTGTAAAACGCGCCCAAGAAAACACCATACCCTTTACCCAGCCTTTACAAGACTGGATTAACGAGCATGCATGGGGATCGACTTGGCAGCGTGAAGGCGTATTACCACGTAAATATCGTTCATTAATTACTTTGGCAATGTTAACTGCACTTAAGTCACCCACAGAACTCAAAGGCCATGTTCGTGGTGCACTTAACAATGGCTGTACAGTTGAAGAGATTCAAGAAACTTTATTGCACAGCCTTCCATATTGTGGCGCACCTGCTACTCAAGAAGCTTTTCGCGCTGCTTTAGAAGTGATTCAAGAATATCAACAAAAATAATTTCAATATGAGCCAGCAGACTACTGGCTCTTTTTAATCTAATTCAATTTAGTCGAATGTATCTGAAAATTACGGTCATCAATCACGATAGCCTGACGACAAATCCCTTCTACTTGACGTTGCTTTTCAAAAACTGCTGCTGACATCGGTTCAAAATTATCAAAAAAGCAGATTTCTTTTGGATCAATAGAATAGATGAGAGACTGATTTCCAACACCTTCTAAAGTATCGTAATAGACAATCACCATTTTGCCATTTTGAATTTCAGCTTGAATATCTTGATAGCTCAAGGCAGACCCTGTCGGTATTTTCAATACCTTTGCTTCTTTATAGCTCATTCGTTCACTTGGGCTAATATTAGGATCTTCATCTGAATGAAATGACACGTTAAATCCTAATTTCTTTAATGCAACGGCTAAGGCAATAGTATAGGTACCCCCTTCGTCGTGTCGGCAAACTTTAATCAACTCAGCAACATCAATTTGTAATCCATGATGTTGAAGCACCATCCAAACCGCAAAAACACCACAGTTTGCTTCGAGGTTTGCTAGAGCCTGGGGAATATTTACTGCCATAATTTGAATCTATAAGGATAATTAGGCAGATAATAAACAAAACTGGATTGGCACTAAAAGCTTTTCCAAGTACAATGTTTCGCTAGTCGAGGGATGCTGCGACAAATGATCGGCACTAAAGATCAGTTTGCCAGGCTCGACAATCGGTTAAACACTCGTTTTAACCAACAACGGCATCCGCGAACAGAACGATCCATACTATTTTTTCCCTAGGAGATCCTGATGAACGCGGTTAATGCTTCATTTACAGATTATAAAGTTGCTGACATCTCTCTTGCTGACTACGGTCGTAAAGAAATCAAACTTGCTGAAGCAGAAATGCCAGCTTTAATTGGTTTACGTAAACGTTATGCAGCGTCTAAACCACTTGCTGGTGCAAAAATCCTTGGTTGTATTCACATGACCATTCAAACAGCGGTTCTTATTGAAACGCTTGTTGAATTGGGTGCTGAAGTTCGTTGGACTTCATGTAACATTTTCTCGACTCAAGACCATGCTGCTGCTGCAATTGCTGCTCGTGGTATTCCTGTTTTTGCTTGGAAAGGCGAAACTGAAGAAGAATATGTATGGTGCCTTGAACAACAAGTGAATGTTAATGGTCAGCCTTGGGATGCCAACATGATTTTGGATGATGGCGGTGATTTAACTGCTCTTGTTCATGAAAAATACCCTGCTCTTTTAGAACGCATCCACGGTATTACTGAAGAAACTACTACAGGTGTTCAACGTCTTATCGAAATGTGGAAAGACGGTTCTTTGAAAGTACCTGCAATTAACGTAAATGACTCAGTTACTAAATCTAAAAACGACAACAAATATGGTTGCCGTCACTCATTAAATGATGCAATCAAACGTGCAACTGACATGCTTTTGTCTGGTCGTCGTGCGCTTGTGATCGGTTACGGTGACGTTGGTAAAGGTTCTGCTCAATCTTTACGTCAAGAAGGCATGATCGTTCGTGTAACTGAAGTTGATCCAATTTGTGCAATGCAAGCATGTATGGACGGCTACGAAGTTGTATCTCCATACAAAAACGGCGTACAAACAGGCAAAAAAGAAGATATTAACCAAGACTTACTTAGCAACACTGACCTTGTTGTAACGACTACTGGTAACTACCACGTATGTGATGCTGCAATGTTAGATAGCTTAAAAGCTGGTGCAGTTGTATGTAACATCGGTCACTTCGACACAGAAATCGACACAGCTTATTTACGTGGTTACAAGTGGGTTGAAGTGAAGCCACAAGTTCACCAAGTTTATCGTTCAGAAGACGAAAACAACTACCTGATTCTTCTTTCTGAAGGTCGCCTTGTAAACCTAGGTAATGCAACTGGTCACCCATCACGCGTGATGGACGGTTCTTTTGCTAACCAAGTATTAGGTCAAATTCACTTATTCCAAGAGAAATTTGCTGACCTTCCTGCAAACGAAAAAACTGCAAAAATTCGTGTAGAAGTTCTTCCTAAGAAACTTGACGAAGAAGTTGCTGCGGCAATGGTTGCAGGTTTTGGTGGTGTACTTACTCAATTAACTCAAGAGCAAGCTGGCTATTTAGGTGTTGCTGTTGAGGGACCATTCAAGTCTGACGCTTACAAATACTAAGAACTTAAGGGCAGACGGTGAACCGCCTGCCCTTTTTTCTAAAAATATTGTTTCGCTGTTTACAAGGATTTGACATGACTAAACGTATACCCATTTCTTTTGAGTTTTTCCCACCGAAAACTGATGCCGGTGCTGAAAAACTTCGTATTGTTCATCAAGAATTACAACTATTAAATCCAGATTTTTTCTCGATTACATATGGTGCTGGTGGTTCTACTCGCGAACGTACTCTTGCTGCTATTGACGATTTCAATGGTAAAGGTACACCAGTTGCACCTCACCTTTCATGCATTGGTGATGATAAAGCGCGTATTGCTGAGTTACTAGATTTATATAAAACCCAAGGCATTAACCGTATTGTCGCTTTACGCGGTGACTTACCTTCTGGTCAAGTCGGGCTTGGCGAACTTCCTTATGCTCAAGATTTAGTACGTTTTATTCGTGAGCATTCAGGTGATCATTTTCATATTGAAGTTGCAGCTTATCCTGAAATGCATCCTCAAGCTGAAAACCTTGATTCAGATATCCAACGTTTTATTGAAAAAGTACAAGCTGGCGCTAATGCAGGAATTACACAATTCTTCTTTAATCCAGACTCATACTTTTATTTTATTGAACGTCTGGAAAAAGCTGGAGTTAATATTCCGGTAGCTCCTGGCATCATGCCGATTACCAATGCCAGCAATTTAATTCGCTTTGCTGATGGTACTGGTGCAGAGATTCCTCGTTGGATCCGTAAACAATTACAAGCCTATGGCGATGACAGCGAGAGTATTAAAGCTTTTGGTCATGAAGTTGTTGTGAAGCTATGTGAACGCCTAATCGCAGGTGGTGCACCAAGCTTACATTTCTATTCAATGAATCAAGTCGAACCAACTCGTCAACTCGTTATTGATCTTGGTTTAAATTAATTTTGTAAGGCGTACCCAATGAATCGTTTTTTTATCGAAACTGAACTTACAGTTGGTTCAACTATTCAACTAACTGAATCAGTATTTCATCATTGGGTGCGTGTCTTACGCGCACAATTACAAGAACAAGCGACTCTATTTAATGGCCAAGGTGGCGAATATCTCGCGACACTGAGCGAAATTAATAAAAAAAATGCGTTTGTCACAATTAAGAATTTCAACCCTAATAACCGTAATGCCCCATTTAAAGCAGTTCTTGGTCAGGTCATGAGTAAAGGTGACCGAATGGATTATGCCATTCAGAAAGCCACTGAACTTGGTGTAAGTCAAATTCAGTTGCTTACAAGCGACCGCTGTGAAATGCGTTTAAAGTATGACCGAGATCAAAAAAAATTAGATCACTGGCAAGCTGTTGCAATTGCAGCCTGTGAGCAATGTGGCTTGAACTTAGTCCCAGAAGTATTAGCACCTATCTCTCTTAATGAATGGTTAAGTTCTTCAGAACTTCCTCAATCTAAATTTGTTTTAGCACCAGAAAAAGAACAAAAAGATGTATTAGCAGGCATACAACCTGAACTTGCCTTGTTAATTGGACCAGAAGGCGGTTTAAGCGAGAATGAAATTACTCAAGCCAATCAAGCTGGTTTTATGAACTGGTGTATTGGTGACCGTGTTTTACGTACAGAAACTGCGCCAGTTGTCGCCTTATCTATTTTAAATTATCGGTTTTTATCCACCTAAGTTCATTGAACATTGATTAAATCGCTATTTAAAGTTAATTTACTTTTATTGTATGAATAAAATTTCAAATTCTTTATCACTGATAAATCAGATTCTTTCTGTATATATGTAAAAAAATAGGATAGAAAAATCTTATGTCTGGGCTTCAGGAAGAATATTTACAGCATCAAACAAAAATTGAGCAGCTAAAACTTTCAATTCAATATATACGCTGGTATTTAGTTAGCTTAATACTGCTATGTCTCATCTCATACGCTATTTTTTCTTATTATTTTTTATCTTCAATAACAATATTTAACTGGTCCATGGGCCTCACTATTGCATCTCTTATCTGCCTATTATTTGTTCCAAATATTTTAACGCACTATCGTACTATTAATTTTATTAAAAAAGCTGATCTTATCTTACAAAGTATTTGTTTTATTTCAGGAGTTTTATTAGGGGCAACCGTTACGGTTATTCATTTTTATCTTCCTCAAGAACTAGTTACCCTACCAGATGCTCATATTTTAATTGCTTTATTTATCACTTCTGCCCATATCATTGGACTGACTTTTTTAACGCAACAACCTCGATACTTTTATCTCTTATTTATTCCCAGTACATTACCCCTATTAATCGCTCAATTTACACATACACCCATTACTCAACTGCCTTTTTATTTCGCCTATAACATCGCTTTCATAGCTACCATACTCTGTGCATACGCAACTCAACGTAACTATCAAAAAATTTCTCAACTATTATTTAGAAATAAACAGCTCATTCAAATTTCAGAACAACATACCCAGTGGGCTGAAGAGCTATGTGTACAACTTCAACAAGAAGTGAATAAATCGAAAGATATTGAAGCCCAACTCCAATTTAATAACCATTTACTAGAACAAAAGGTACGTGAACGCACATACGATCTCACTAAAATGAATGAGCAACTCGAAAGCCATCACTACAATTTAGCTTTTGCAAATGAAACGGCTGGCATTCGACCTTGGGACTGGGATATTGAAAATCAAAAATTAGAAATTACCTTTTTCGATCAACAAAAGCAGACTCAAACGACCGTTATTCATCTCAATACTATTTTAGACCGCGTACATCCAAGCGATAAGAAACTGTTTAATGAGCGTTTAAAACAACATCTGGAAGGAATTACAGATCATTTTAATATCAATTTTAGGATTTTACGTCGAGATGGTTCATGGCGATGGATTCATGATGTAGGTCGTGTCATTACCAGAGATCCCAAAACACAAAAAGCGCTTCGTATGGTTGGGATGACCCGAGATATACATCAAGAGAAAAAAGATCAAGAACACTTAAGACTATCGGCAATTGTGCTTGAACAAGCAGCAGAAGGCATATTCATTTTAGATGAACACCTGAACTATATTGATATTAACCCTTACTACGAAAAATTAACTGGATTTTCTAAATCAGAACTTCTAAATAAAGAATTATTTAGCATTGCGATTAATCAAAAAGAATTACAACAACAATTTCATACCTCAATTACCCAACAGCTCCTCGAAACTGGGGAATATATGGGTCAATTCGATGAAAAGTTTAGTTCTGGCAAAAGCGTCTATTTGTGGTTACACATCAATGTGGTCAAAGATGAGTTCCATCAAATTACAAATTATATTGGATTTGCACGTGACCTCACTGAGCAAAAACGTCAGGAACAACATCTCTCCTATTTAAAAAATTACGATAGTCTCACCCACTTGCCTAATCGTCTTTACTATTACAATCAATTACATCAATATCTCGTAAACCCTTCATATAACATTAAAAATTTAGCACTGATACGAGTAAACATTGACCGCTTTCGCGCTTTTAATGAATTTTTAAATAATGATAGTGGTGATGAACTTCTTAAACAGTTCGCGCAACGATTACGCTTAATCAATATTAATGCAATTTTGGTTGCCTATTTAAATAGTGACGATTTTGCAATTATTTATGAAATCTCTCCAATTCATCCAAATATTGAGCAATATTGCCAAAACATCCTGCAAGCGCTCAATGCACCTTTTTATATTGATAATCACGAATATTTTATTACAGCATCTATCGGTGTGGCATGCTTTCCTGAGCATGGCCGACAAATTGACCATCTTAATAACCATGCAGAACAAGCACTTTCAGAAGCAAAGCGCTTAGGGGGCAACACCATTTCTTACTATTGCAATAAAGCAGAACATCCATATAAAACTGCTGATTTAGAACAAGAGTTACGTAAAGCCATTCAAAATGATGAATTTGTCATTTATTACCAACCCAAAATTAATCTACTAGACCAATCTATTATAGGTTTTGAAGCATTAATACGTTGGCAACATCCTGAAAAAGGATTAGTCATGCCAAATATGTTTATACCTTTTGCTGAGCGTAGTAGCCTGATTTCAGATATTGGTAAAGTCGTTTTAGATAAAGTTGGAAAACAATTACAAGAATGGAAAAACGCGGGCTACACAAATGTTCAAGTCTCTGTAAATATTGTCGCTCAGCAAATACATCGTGGCTTATTACTTAATGATCTAGATGAAGTTTTGCAAAAATATAATATACAAGGTTCTGATCTTGAACTTGAAATTACTGAGTCGGCTTTATTAGACAATACAGATAACGTCAAAACGCTATTACATGCAATAAAACAACGAGATATTTCAATTGCTTTAGATGACTTCGGTACAGGTTACTCCTCTTTGGCTTACCTAACTGAATATCCAATTGATGTACTAAAAATTGACCGTGCTTTCATTTCTAAAATTGGTGATCACAAACAAGAAGCGATTGTAAATGCCATGATTGCAATGGGTAAAAGTATGGGTCTTAAATTGGTTGCCGAAGGTGTAGAAACAGAAGAACAAGTTGCCTATCTACAAAAACAGCAATGTGATTTTTTACAAGGCTATTTCTTTAGCCGCCCTATCCCAGCTGAGCAGATTATTCCTTATCTACAAACAGATTCGCATATTTATTAATTGTTCCAACTCTCTATTTTTACATATGCTGCTTTTTCCAAAAATGAGCGTTTTTGACTGTGAGAAATAAAGAAGTAGTGTTATATTCTTTAGCATTTAGCTCACTACAGGGCTATTGGCAATTCGTCTACTATTCTCTTAATTGGTAAAAATTAAAGCATAGTAAAAGAACTGAGTTGCCTCTCCCCTGAATGAGTGATTTGACTAGTTTGCTTTTTTGTATCAAATAGAGACTCAGATGGACGATCAATCTTTAAAACAGGCCGCTTTAAATTACCATGAATATCCAAACCCAGGGAAAATCAGCGTTACCCCAAGTAAGCAACTTGTCAACCAACGAGATTTGGCTTTAGCCTACTCACCCGGAGTTGCTGCGCCATGTTTAGAGATTGAACGTGATCCTTCAACTGCTGCTAAATATACCGCACGCGGAAACTTGGTTGCTGTAGTAACTAACGGTACTGCTGTTCTTGGTTTAGGTAATATTGGCCCATTGGCTTCTAAACCTGTAATGGAAGGTAAAGGCGTTCTCTTCAAAAAGTTTGCTGGTGTAGATGTATTTGACATCGAAATTGCAGAAAACGATCCAGATAAAATTGTAGATATTGTTGCCTCTCTTGAGCCAACTTTCGGTGGTATCAACCTCGAAGATATTAAAGCGCCTGAATGTTTCTATATTGAAAAGAAACTTCGTGAACGCATGAAAATTCCTGTATTCCATGACGATCAACACGGTACAAGTATTATTGTAGGTTCAGCTTTGCTCAATGCATTGCAACTTGTAAATAAGAAAATTGATGAAATTAAAATTGTAGCTTCAGGTGCAGGTGCAGCAGCTCTTTCATGTTTAGACTTGCTTTGTGCGCTTGGTGCTAAAAAAGAAAATATCATTGTTGCCGATTCTCGTGGTCTATTAACCACTTCACGTGAAGGCTTAGACGAATCTAAAAAACGTTATGTTCAAGATATTTCAGCATC
The DNA here is from genome assembly GCF_034650275.1 of Acinetobacter sp. IRS14. Taxonomy (NCBI): domain Bacteria; kingdom Pseudomonadati; phylum Pseudomonadota; class Gammaproteobacteria; order Moraxellales; family Moraxellaceae; genus Acinetobacter; species Acinetobacter sp. IRS14. The sequence continues at coordinate 6,002 of NZ_JAOVFN010000003.1, read as the reverse complement.
TCAGCTTCATGAAGTAATGGCTGGCGCTGATATGTTCTTGGGCCTTTCTGCTGCCGGTATTCTCACCAAAGAAATGGTGAAACAGATGGCTGAGAACCCTATTATTTTTGCTTTGGCAAACCCAGATCCAGAAATTTTACCTGAACATGCACATGAAGTACGCTCTGACGTCATTATGGCAACTGGTCGTTCTGACTATCCAAACCAAGTAAATAACGCATTATGTTTCCCATACATTTTCCGTGGTGCACTTGATGTTGGCGCGACTACGATTAATGAAGACATGAAAATTGCATGTGTACATGCAATTGCGCGTATGGCTCATGTTGAAGCTGATGCAGCAACATATGGTGAAAAATCTGCTTCATTTGGCCGTGATTATTTAATTCCACGCCCACTTGATCAACGTTTAATTTTAGAAATTGCACCAGCAGTTGCTAAAGCTGCAATGGACTCAGGTGTAGCAACTCGTCCTATCGAAGATTTCGCTGTATATCGTCAAAAATTGTCTGAGTTTGTATATAACTCTGCATTCTTGATGAAACCAATTTTTGCTCAAGCAAAAGCTGATCCAAAGCGTATTGCATATGCGGAAGGTGAAGACGAGCGCGTATTACGTGCAGTACAAATTGCTGTTGATGAAGATTTAGCTAAACCAATTTTAGTAGGTCGTACTGCTGTAATTGAAGCGAATATCAAAAAATTAGGCCTACGTTTACAACATGGCGTAAATATTGAGATTGTTGATCAAGAACAAAACCCGATGTATGAAGAGTTTTGGAAAGATTACTATCAAACAATGCAACGCAAAGGCATCACTGTTGAATATGCTCAACGTGAAGCTCGCCGCCGTTCAACGTTAATTGCATCTCTACTGGTTAAATTCGGTAAAGCAGACGGTATGTTATGTGGTACTTACAGTAGCTATAACATTCACCTTGACTTTGTACGCAATGTTATCGGTCTTAAAGAAGGCATGAATAACTTCTTCACATTAAATGCATTAATGCTTGAAGATCGTAATTTGTTCATTGCAGATACCTATGTAAACACTAATCCTACTGCTGAACAACTTGCTGAAATGACTATTTTGGCAGCTGAAGAAGTACGTCGCTTTGGTATTACTCCACGTGTAGCACTTCTTTCTCATTCAAGTTTTGGTAGTGACCAAACTGATTCAAGTGCTCAAAAAATGCGTGAAGTTTATCGTATTTTATCTGAGCAAGCTCCTGAGCTTGAAGTTGAAGGTGAAATGCATGGTGATGCAGCATTAGACGAAAATATTCGTCAATTTGCATTCCCTGGTTCACGTTTTAAAGGTTCTGCAAACTTGCTCATTATGCCAAACCTAGATGCAGCAAATATTTCATTTAACTTGTTGAAAGCGACTTCTGGTAACAACGTTACTATTGGTCCAATTTTGTTAGGTGCTGCAAAACCTGTTCATATTTTGACACCGACAGCAACGACTCGTCGTCTTATCAATATGACTGCTTTAACTGTTGCGGAAATCCAACAACAAGAAAAGTAATTTAGAAAGAGCTTTTTACGAAAAGCCTGTCTAATGACTTGAGAAAACCTCTATTCTGTAGCATGATTGCTTGAAGAATAGAGGTTTTTTCATGCAAGTGTATTTAGTAGGTGGTGCCGTCCGAGATTCTCTACTTGGGCATCCCTATCAAGAAAAAGACTATGTTGTGGTCGGAGCAACACCTGAACATATGCTCGCCCAAGGTTTTCAACCTGTAGGCAAAGATTTTCCTGTGTTTCTTCATCCTGAAACGAAAGAAGAATATGCACTTGCACGTACTGAGCGAAAGTCCGGTAAGGGCTATCACGGTTTTCAATTTTTTACTGATACCACAGTAAGTTTAGAAGAAGATTTAATTCGCCGTGATTTAACCATCAATGCCATAGCAATGGATCAAGATGGCAAATTATATGACCCCTATGGCGGTCAGACTGATTTAGAAAATAAAACCTTACGACATGTTTCAGAAGCTTTTGCTGAAGATCCTTTACGTGTTTTACGTGTCGCACGCTTTGCAGCTCGATATTCTGCATATGGTTTTCATATTGCACCTGAAACCTTACAACTCATGCAAACGATGGCTGAATCAGGTGAACTTGATGCATTAACACCAGAACGTGTGTGGAAAGAAACTTCGCGTGCGCTTTTAGAAGATCATGCAGATATTTATTTTCAGACATTACGCGATTGCGGTGCGTTAAAACATCTTTTTCCTGAAATTGACGCATTGTTTGGTGTACCACAACGTCCTGAATATCATCCTGAAGTAGACTGCGGCATACATACCCTAATGTCTTTACAACAAGCGTGTAAGTCAAACTACTCGCTTGATGTTCGATTTGCTGTTTTAGTACATGATTTGGGTAAAGCATTAACGCCAGTTAACGAACTTCCGCGCCATATCATGCATGAAGAGCGTGGCGTGAAACCAGTTACCGAACTATGCGAACGTTTAAAAGTTCCAACTCAAACTCGACAGTTGGCATTATCGGTGTGTAAAGAGCATTTAAAATGTCATCAGATTATGTCTTTAAAACCAGGAACAGTATGGCGTTTATTACAACGCCTTGATGTATTACGCCGTCCTGAAAGAGTCGAGGCTTTTGTACAGGCATGTGAGTGCGATGCTAGAGGAAGACTAGGTCTAGAAGATCGCCCCTATCCTCAAGCTCAATATATGTTAGATGCAATGCAAGTGGTTCGTTCTATTAAAGTTCAGGATTTACCTGAAAACATTAAAGGTGCTGAAATTGGCGAAATGTTAATTCAATATCGCATTGATGCTTTAACTGAGTTCAAACATCAACATCAGACACCGACACATTCTTAATTTAAGCCAATAAAAAAGCCTCATGATGAGGCTTTTTTTTATTTTACTGTTTAGGTAACGGTATAAATTGAGATTGACTATTTTGGTTTTTTCTTTCGCCAACTGTTACCACAAAGTTTTCTTGCTTCCCAGCTCGCTCAACCACTACATTAATCTCGCTATTAGGCGCTTGTAATGCAACGTAATTAATCAAATGAGATGCCGATGTGATTGGTTCATTATTTACTTGAACAATCTTATCGCCAACTTTTATACCTGCTGAAGCTGCTGGACCACTTTTTAATACATCAGCAACAACTACACCAATTTGCTGTTTTGGTGCCAATACGTCGTCTTGTGTAGGCGGTACTAAACTAATGCCTAACCATCCACGAACTACACGACCATCTTTCAAAATCGAGTTTAATACTTGTTGGCAAATTTTAGCTGGAATTGCGAAGCCAATGCCTAAAGAGCCACCCGACTGAGAGAAAATAGCAGTGTTTACCCCAATTAAGTTACCAGCAACATCAATTAATGCACCACCTGAGTTACCTGGATTAATTGCGGCATCGGTTTGGATAAAGTCTTCATAGGTATTAATGCCTAAATCAGAGCGTTCAGTCGCAGAAATAATACCTTGAGTTACCGTTTGCCCTACGCCAAATGGGTTACCAATTGCCAAGACAACATCACCCACTTCATTACCGCTGAGCTTAAATGGCAACACAGGTAATTTATCTAAATCGATTTTAATGACTGCTAAATCTGTGTCAGGGTCTGTTCCAACAATCGTTGCTTCCGCACGACGCCCGTCACGTAATGCCACTACAATTTGATCAGCTTGAGCAATCACATGATTATTGGTAAGAATATAACCATCAGCACGTACAATAACCCCAGAACCTAAACTATTTTCATTTTGCTGTTGTTGTTCAGGAACCTGATTTCCAAAAAATTCACGGAATACTGGATCACTTAACAATGGATGATTTTGTTTAACTTTCTGGGTCGTAAAAATATTAACAACTGCCGGCGCTGCAACTTTTACCGCAGCACTATAAGACACCACCCCGCCCGTTCGTGAAGTATCAACCAATGGCTCAACTTTCTCGGCAGGCATTTGTACCCCATCAACTGCAACAGTTGGTTTCGGTTGATGGTATTTTTGCCATGCAATAAAACTGGCAATTACAATAATAAGTAACACCCAAGGTAACCATGTAAAGGTGCGGCGCACGTTTATATCCTCTACGAAAAGAAGTTTTTAATTAAATTAATATATTGAACAAAAAGAGTTTTCAGTTAAGCATTTTAAATTAAATATGTCGATATACACAAAAAACTCAAAAAAGATTTGTCTAGCTTTAGTTACACAACAAAATATGTTTCTATAGCTTTAGCAATTATTTACTACTCAATTCAGGAAATATCATGGCGAATTTGCATGAAATTATTCAGTGGTGCGACCAAACCTTAAAAGCAGCAGAATTTAAAGATTACGCACCAAATGGCCTGCAAATTGAAGGTTCAACTGAAGTAAAACGTATCGTTTGTGCGGTTACTGCTTCCGAAGATGCGATTGATGCAGCAATTGCTCAAAATGCGGATCTATTACTTGTACATCATGGTTATTTTTGGAAAGGTGAACCGTACCCAATTACAGGAATGCGCGGTAACCGCATTAAAAAACTCATTCAAAATAATATTTCATTAGTCGCTTACCATCTGCCGTTAGATGCCCACCCAACTTTGGGCAACAATGTAGCCATTGCAGAGAAATTAAATTTACAGAATTTAGAACCACTCGATTTAACCGAGAAACATCCGATTGGTAATATTGGATATTTAGAGCAAGCACTTTCTGTGGATGAATTTAAAGCAAAACTACAAAACAGTTTTGATTTTAAGGTGATTCATTTACCCGCTGGAAAACAAAGCATTCAAAAAGTAGGTTTCTGTACAGGCGGCGCTCAAGATTTTATTGCTAAAGCAGCTATGCAAAATTGTGATGCTTATATTTCAGGCGAAGTCAGTGAACGAACTTTCTATGAAGCAAAAGAATTAGGTGTTCACTATTTTGCTTGTGGTCATCATGCAACTGAACGTTATGGAGTTCAGCGATTGGCACAAGCAATTTCACAGCAGTTCGCTATTGAAAGTGAATATTTTGAATTGAATAATCCGATTTAATTAAGTCTTTTTTTCAATCTGTGTTATGCGTATTAATTAGATCTTTATTGTGTATAGTTCTTTAAAACGATGCCCTATTGTGAACAGAATCATTTACAATAGAGCCACTTAATATTGTATAACCCAGCAAATGCAAGGAATAGGAACATGACAACCATTACTTTACCTGCACTTCCATATGGCTATGATGATTTAGCGCCACATATCAGTAAAGAAACTTTAGAATACCATCACGATAAACACCACAATACCTATGTTGTTAACTTAAACAACTTAATCAAAGGAACTGACCTTGAAGGTAAAACTTTAGAAGAAATCATCAAAGCAACTGCTGGTGATGCATCTAAAGCTGGTATTTTCAACAACGCTGCTCAAGTTTGGAACCATACATTCTACTGGAATTCTATGAAGCCAAATGGTGGTGGTAAACCTACTGGCGCAATCGCTGCTAAAATTGAAGAAGCTTTTGGTAGCTACGAAAAATTTGCAGAAGAATTTGCTGCTGCGGCAACAACTCAATTCGGTTCAGGTTGGGCTTGGTTAGTTGCTGACGAAGTAAACGGTAAATTATCTATTACTAAAACTTCTAATGCAGACACTCCACTTGCACATGGTCAAATTGCTGTATTAACAATTGACGTATGGGAACATGCTTACTACATCGATTTCCGTAACTTACGTCCTAAATACATCGCAACTTTCTTAGAAAGCCTAGTGAACTGGGACTATGCAAATGCAAAACTTGCAGGCCAACCAGCAGGCGTAGAGAAATAATTTTATTTCTTTATAAAAACCACCCTATTTTGGGTGGTTTTTTTATTTTTAATACAACAAAAGCATATTAATCAAGCAAACGATTCATTTTCTTTAATATTCTTATTGACGCTTTTAGATTTCATCCATAAAATGCGCATCAGATTCTCCAATAGCTCAGTCGGTAGAGCGACGGACTGTTAATCCGCAGGTCCC
>NZ_JAOVFN010000002.1:235582-309577 GCF_034650275.1 Acinetobacter sp. IRS14 | reverse complement strand
CTCGTCGGGCTCATAACCCGAAGGTCGTTGGTTCAAATCCAGCTCCCGCTACCAAGTTTCTTAAAAGAGGCTCACAGACAAGTGGGCCTTTTTGCACAGTGGACTATTGTTTTCTGTGCTACATAGGGGCGATTAACGCCCTTTTTTATTGGTTATCGTATCGCTATCGTGTAGTTTCGACATCAATTGGTCAAATAGTCATGCTTCACTATAGTAGGTCTGTGTCGGTTAAAACAACCGATTGAATCGCACGAGAATGACGAGAGTAAATGAAATTATCAAATAAATCCCAAGCATTGCATGACTTAATTGTTCCTGCAGTACAAGCATGTGGTGTCGACCTTTGGGGAATCGAGTTTCTCCCACAAGGTAAACGTTCATTATTGCGTATTTATATCGACAAAGCGGTAAGTGAAGAAGATGCTGAGCCAGTACTTAATGAAGATGGTGAAGTAGAACTAGGCCGTGGTATTGGTGTACAAGATTGTGTGCGTGTAACACAACAAGTTGGCGCAATGCTGGATGTCCATGATCCAATTTCAGGTGAGTATTCATTAGAAGTTTCTTCACCAGGTTGGGATCGTCCATTTTTTCAACTAGAACAGTTACAAGGCTACATCGGACAACAAATTGCTTTGCGTTTGATTGCAGCAGTAGAAAACCGTCGTAAATTTCAAGCAAAGCTTATTGCAGTAGACCTTGAAAATGAAGAAATTCAGGTTGAAGTTGATGGGAAGCACGTGCTTGAGATCGACAGCAACAATATCGATAAAGCAAACTTGATCTATCAAGATTAAATTTATTAAATTTTATAAGAAATCGGTAGGTGACTTATGGGCCGCGAAATTCTTACCGTTGTTGAAACGGTTAGTAATGAAAAAGGTGTTAGTCGTGAAGCGATCTTCGAGGCTTTAGAACAAGCTCTAGTTGCTGCAACGAAGAAAAGATTTTACGAAGGTACGCATGCTGAAGAAGCTCAGCTTCGTGTAGAAATTGATCGTAAAACTGGTGATTACAGCACATTCCGTCAATGGACTGTTGTGGCAGATGAAGATCATGAAATGCCAGCTTGCCAAGATGCGATTTCTGACCTTGACCCATCTAAATGGTCAATTGGTGATGTTCGTGAACTCGAAGTAGAATCTATTGAGTTTGGTCGTATCGCTGCACAAATTGCAAAACAAGTTATCGTACAAAAAATTCGTGAAGCTGAACGTGCTTTAGTTGCTGATGCATACGAGTCTAAAGTTGGTGAGTTAATTTACGGTGAAGTGAAAAAACAAACCAAAGACGGCTTTATTATTGATTTAGGCGACAACGCTGAAGCTTATCTTGCGCGCGAAGAAATGATTCCTAAAGAAATTCTTCGCCCGAAACAACGTATGAACGCTATTTTATACAATGTGAACCGTGAAGGTCGTGGCGCTCAGTTGTTGTTATCACGCGCTAAGCCTGAAATGTTAATTGCTTTAATGAAAAAAGAAATTCCTGAGATTTCTGAAGAAATTATTGAAATTAAAGCAGCGGCACGTCAACCAGGCGTTCGTGCTAAAATTGCAGTGAAAACAAATGACCATCGTATTGACCCTGTAGGTGCATGTATTGGTATGCGTGGTACACGTATTCAAGCAGTACAACAAGAGTTAAACGGTGAACGTATTGATGTAGTGGTCTGGTCTGATGATCCAGCTCAGTACATTGCAAGTGCATTAGAACCAGCTGATGTTTCAGGCATCGTGCTTGATGAAGATGCAAGAAGTGCCGATATTATTTTTGCAACCAGTGATCAATTGGCTCGCGCGATTGGCTCACAAGGCCAAAATGTTCGCTTGGCTTCTGATTTAACTGGCTACAAACTCGACATGATGCTTGAAGAAGAGTATCGTGCTCGTCAGCAAAATGAAGCTCAGCAATATCTTGATATGTTTGTATCACGTCTCGATATTGAAGAAGATTTAGCAATGGCATTGGTGGAAATGGGCTTTACCTCTTTAGAAGAGATTGCTTATGTTCCAGCTGAAACTTTTGACGAAATTGAGCTTGATGCTGAATTGGTTGAGTTATTGCAAAGTCGTGCAAAAGAAGCAGCACTTACTGATGCTTTGAAACAGCAAGAAAATATTCAAGAACCGAGCGCAGACCTTCTCACTATGGAAGGCATGACTTCTGAGATCGCTTACTCGCTTGCCGCTCGCGGTATTATTACTGTCGATGATTTGGCAGATCAAGCTACTGACGATATCTCTGATATTGAAGGACTTGATCATGAAAAAGCAGGTCAATTGATCATGAAAGCTCGCGAATCATGGTTTAACTAGGAGATGAAATATGACGGACAAGTCGATTAAAGAGTTAGCTCTCAGTGTAGAACGTCCTGTTGAGAAGCTCCTAGAACAGGCTCGTGAAGCAGGTTTGCCTCAACGTACAGCAGACGACATTATTACCACTGAACAACAGGATACTTTAGTCAATCATTTGAAAAAAGTGCATGGTCAGGAAAGTGGTAACACAGGAAAAATTGCGTTGAAACGTAAAACAACCAGTACCGCTAAAGTTGCAAGTACTTCAGGTAAAGCAAAAACAATTAACGTAGAAGTACGTAAAAAACAGGTTTTTGCTAAACCAAACCCTGAACAAATTGCAGCTGAAGCTAAAGCACGTGCAGAAGCTGAAGCTAAAGCACGTGTAGAACAGCAAACGCGTGACACTGCACAGCAAAACGCGCGTCTTCAAACAGAGCAAAAAGCAAAAGCAACTTTAGATGCGATGCGTGCTGCTCATCAACAAGATAGCGCTGCTCAGACAGCTCCTAAAGCTGCTGTAGTAGTGAAAAAACGTGGTGGTGGTACAGTAAAACCTGCACCAAAACCAGCAGAAACATTAGAGCAAAAGAAAGCTCGTGAAGCACAAACAGCTCAGTTGAAAGCAACTGAAGAAGCTGCGCGTCGTAAAGCGGCTGAAGAAGCTCAGCAACGTACACTTGAACAAATGCGCAAAATGGCGTCTAAGTATTCAAGTGACGAAGCTACTACCACAATTCGTGTGATTGATGATTCTCCACTTGCTTCAGGTCTAGTAGGCCAAGCTTATGAAGATTCATTTAAGCAAGAAGACCGTGAAATTAAACGCGGTGGTGCAACCACTAACCCTCGTGCGGGTAAAAAAGGTGGTCGTCGTGGTCAAGAAGAGCAAAGCTTTGTTAACCATAACAAACGTGGTTTAAAATCAAGCCAAGCTAATAAGCACGGATTTGAAAAACCAGTTAAAAAGCAAGTTTATGATGTAGAAATCGGTTCAAGCATTGTTGTTGCCGATCTTGCTCAAAAAATGGCGATTAAAGTACGTGAAGTTATCAAAACACTTATGAAAATGGGTGAGTTGGTTAATCAGGAACAAGCTATTGACCAAGATACAGCAGCACTTGTTGTTGAAGAAATGGGTCATAACCCTGTTTTAGTTTCTGATACTCAAGCGGAAGATAACTTGCTTGAAGCGGCTGAAGAAGCTCGTGGTGAGCAAACAACTCGTCCGCCAGTTGTTACCATTATGGGTCACGTTGACCATGGTAAAACATCATTGCTTGACCGTATTCGTCGTTCGAAAGTGGCGGCAGGTGAAGCAGGTGGTATTACCCAGCATATTGGTGCATATCACGTTGAAACAGACAAAGGAATCATTACATTCCTTGATACACCGGGACATGCTGCATTTACTTCAATGCGTGCACGTGGTGCTAAAGCAACGGATATCGTTGTATTGGTTGTTGCGGCAGATGACGGTGTAATGCCACAAACTGCAGAAGCAATTGACCATGCGCGTGCAGCAGGAACTCCAATTATTGTTGCAATCAACAAAATGGATAAAGAGTCTGCTGATCCGGACCGTGTGTTAAATGAATTAACAACGAAACAAATCGTTCCAGAAGAATGGGGTGGTGATGTTCCGATTGCTAAAGTTTCTGCACACAGTGGACAAGGTATTGATGAACTCCTTGATTTAATTCTTATTCAATCAGAATTGATGGAATTAAAAGCATCTGCTGAAGGTGCTGCACAAGGTGTTGTTATTGAAGCGCGTGTTGATAAAGGCCGTGGTGCAGTAACTTCTATTCTTGTTCAAAACGGTACATTAAACATTGGTGACCTTGTTCTTGCAGGTTCGTCATATGGTCGTGTCCGTGCAATGTCTGATGAAAATGGTAAGCCGATTAAATCAGCAGGACCATCTATTCCAGTAGAAATTCTGGGTCTTCCAGATGCTCCAATGGCAGGTGATGAAGTTCTTGTTGTAAATGACGAGAAGAAAGCGCGTGAAGTTGCTGATGCTCGTGCTGACCGTGAACGTCAAAAACGTATTGATCGTCAAAGCGCAATGCGTCTTGAAAATATCATGTCGTCAATGGGCAAAAAAGATGTTCCTACAGTGAACGTTGTTTTAAGAACAGACGTACGTGGTACTTTAGAAGCATTGAATGCAGCTTTACATGAATTATCTACTGATGAAGTAAAAGTTCGTGTAATTAGTTCGGGTGTTGGCGCGATTACTGAGTCTGATGTGATTCTTGCTGAATCTTCAGAAGCTGTATTGTTAGGTTTTAACGTTCGTGCTGATACGACTGCTCGTCAGAGAAGTGACCAAGACGGTATCGATATTCGTTACTACAGCATCATTTATGAATTAATTGATGATGTGAAAGATGCCATGAGTGGTAAACTTGCTCCTGAACATCGTGAAACTATCTTGGGTGTTGCTGAAGTACGTGAAGTATTCCACTCAAGTAAGTTTGGTGCAGCAGCAGGCTGTATGGTACTTGAAGGTGTATTGCATCGTAATAAACCGATTCGCGTATTACGTGATGACGTGGTTGTGTTCCAAGGTGAGCTTGAATCTCTTCGTCGCTATAAAGAAGTGGTTGAAGAAGTTCGTGCCGGTATGGAATGTGGTCTTGCGGTGAAAGGTTATAAAGACATCAAAGTGAAAGATAAAATTGAAGTCTATGATGTTCAATTGATTAAACGGAGTCTTTAATGGCGGGTAGCCAACGCTTAAAGCGCATGGCGGATTCAGTTCAACGCGAGTTGTCTGAGCTGATTCGTCAAGAGCTTAAAGATCCTCGCTTAGGTGGTCTAGTGACCATCTCTGCGGTGAAAGTCAGTGCAGACATGGGTTATGCTGAAGTTTATGTCACCGTAATGGGACGTGAGCTTGGCGATGAGCAAAGTGAAGCAGCAAATAAAGAAACTTTAGATGTATTAAATAAAGCTTCTGGTTTCTTGCGTCATGAATTGAGCCGTCGTATCAAGACACGTATTACGCCGAGATTGCGTTTCCATTATGACAAGACGAATGCTTATGGTAACTATATGTTTGGTTTGATCGAAAAAGCGGTAAATGATTTACCGAAACGCGATTCAGACGAAGAACAGTAATATAAAAAATAAAAAAGCCACCTTCGGGTGGCTTTTTTATTGGTGGGCTTTTTCCTAGTCTTTAGGAGGGTCCATAGGCGGTTTATTTTGCGAGAAACGCTGTCCAATTTTATAACGGTCCCACGGCAAGGGGCGTTCAATTGACTCAGGAACTTCTCCACTCAATGAGCGCAAACGTAAATGTAGCGCAGCTTGAGCAATTAAATTTGCTGAAACCGGTGCGGTGATAAAAGCTAAAAGTGTGATCAGTAGCTCGGCAAAACCAAAGCGGCCTTGAAAAGCAAAAAAGATCATAGACGCAATCAAAAAACTGCCTAATCCTAACGTACTCGATTTTGTGGGTGCATGTAAGCGCATGAATAAGTCAGGCAAGCGCACCATGCCAATCGAGCCGACTAACATAAAGAAAGCACCAAAAACCAGAAAGACTGAAACAATAATTTCCATTACGAACTGCATTTTGATCTCTCCTTAATCGATTACATGACCGGTTGTGAAGTAACGTGCTAAGGCTGCTGTAGATACGAAACCTAGCATTGCAACCAGTAGGGCTCCTTCAAATAAAGAGGTCGTCATCCAATAAATGCCTAAAACAACAATGAGGCAAGTTGCATTTAAGAAGAGAGTATCAAGTGCTAAAAGCCGATCTACAATTGATGGGCCTATGACTAATCTGAAGAGGCAAAGTAGCATAGAGATGGTAATGGCAATTGAGCTAATACCTAGAGCATAGGGTAGAATGGTCATGCACTTGCCTCCGTTTTGCTTTTTACATCAAAAATTTCCATAAGTGGAATTTCATAACGTTGTTTGATGTCTTCAATATCAGATTCGGTATTATCTGTGCTCAAAGCATGAACCAGAATATCTCCACGTTCCTGATCAATACCCGCAGAAACCGTACCCGGCGTTGTTGTGATGATCATTGCCAGTAAAGTATTAACCTGCTCATGTTCCGTTTCTAATGGCACACGATACCATTTTGGATGTAAATTTTTGGTAGGTCCCAAAACGAGCTTTGCCACTCGAAAGTTAGAAATGACAATATCCCAAAGAACCACAAAGCATAATTTAATAGCTGGTTGCCAGTGAATATGCGGTGTACGGGTGATAAACGGTTTGACTAAACGAGGAATAATTAAACCCAGCAGTACTGCCGTCAGAATGTCACTAGCATCAAGACTATGTGAAAGCATCAGCCAAAATAAAATGATAAGAACGGAAACAAATGGATGTGGAAACCAGCGTTCAAGCAAATGAGATAACTGCATTTTTATGGCTCCATAGGTTTCAATTGACTTTCATCAACAATGGTAGGCGTTTGTAGTTTGTCCTGTTGCTGAATTTGTCGAAGTTTATATTCCGAAATATGTTCACCATTGAAGGTATCTTTCGAAATAATATCTGGAACGAGGTAAGCATTATGATCTTCAACCTCACCACCATATTTAGTTTCTGGCAGGTAAGCAGGGTCAAATGGTTGTACGCTGATAGCTTCACCATTTTTATCTACTTTAAGAATAGTGCGTTGGTAAAGTGCGTGGTCTTGAATCTGCTGAGCGGTACTTAATGTGTAATGCTGAATTGGTGCAGCAAAGACGACATAAGCGATTAAGCTGGCAAGTAACACATAAATTACTTGATCATTACGTGGTGGTGCTCGTTCTGGTAATGCTCGATAAAGAATATAAGCCGGATGGATTGGATCTTCCTCTGGTGGTGTTGCTCGCCAGAACAAGATAAAACCAACTCGCGTTAGAGCAATAATACTTAATAGGCTCACAACAAGCACAACCCCAATGATCCAACCTTGATAGCTGGCTTCGACTGTCGCTTGTAAAATAAATACCTTTCCAAGAAAACCACTAAAAGGTGGTAAACCCGCGAGCATCATGGCAATCAAGAAATAAGTCACCATAGCTGCTTTTTCTTGTTTGATTCTTGGGGCAACTTTTAAATGATCTTTAAAATCGCCACGTTGTGAAGTTATCCATCCACAAAATAGATAAAAGGCCGCGCCAATTAGCGTACTGTGCACTAAGTAATATAAAGCACCAGACCATGCTTGTGTATTTGACATGGCAATTGCTGTGAGCAATGTACCAATTGAAGAAAGTACCATAAAACCGACAAAGCGACGTAAACGATCTGCTCCAATTGCTGCAATCACACCGTAAAGTGAAGTAATCAAACCAATTGGAAGTAACCAGCTTTTTAAAATTTCTTGGCTAAGAGCATCGTCAAATACTGTTCCATTTACACGCAAAATCGAATAGATCCCGACCTTGGTCATAATGGTGAAAATTGCAGCCACAGGTGTACTTGCAACAGCATAAGTTTTTGGTAGCCAAAAACCTACAGGAAGCATCGCTGCTTTAATGCCAAACACTACAAATAAAAGCAGGGCGCCTGCTACGGCTAATTTGTGTTGATCTGCTTCAAGTGTCGGAATAAGGCGTGAAACATCCGCCATGTTGAGGCTGCCTACACTGCCATAAATCATACCAAGGCCGATTAAGAATAGGGCAGAGGCTAGAAGATTGATAATGACATAGTGAACGCCAAGCTGAAAACGTGGTTTGCCTTGCCCATGTAAAAGCAAAACATACGAAGCCATCAACAAGATTTCAAAAAAGACGAAAAGGTTAAATAAATCGCCTGTTAAAAATGCTCCGCAGATACCCATTAATAAGAAATGCACCATGGCATGGAAATAGCGACCACGGGTATCCCAATTGTCGCTTGCATACCATAGAACTGGAACGACTAACGCGTAGGTCAGTACCAGCATAAATGCAGAAAGACGATCTAATACGAGCACAATACCAAACGGTGCTGACCATTCACTCAGCTGGTAAATGGTAATTTGGCCTGTACTTGCAAAGCTTAAATATACAATTGCGGTAACTAATCCAGCAATTGCAGAAACAAGACTAATGCCACGGCGCCAAGGTTGTCGCCAGTCCTCTTTTAAAGCCCCTGCACCTGGGTTGCCTAGCAGTAATAAGATAAAAGCAGTAAATGCCGGAATGAGAATGCTAAAAATCGGCGCATGTTCTTGCCAGAAAGATAAAAAATCAAACATTACGGCTCATCCTCACGTGGGTCGTATGTTGGAGAGATGTCTTCTTTAGCATCAACATGATCACTACCTGATTCATAACGGCTACGCAGTGCCAGTTGTACAATAAAAGCGGTGGTTGCAAAACCGATCACAATGGCTGTTAACACCAGCGCTTGAGGAAGTGGATCGGTTATTTTTGTTGTTTCAGTTAAAATTGCGGGTGAGCTAATTTGTAATCGGCCCATCGCAAATAAAAATAGGTTTACAGCATAGCCAATTACCGCTAATCCAAGCACGACAGGGAAAGTACGAGCACGTAAAATCAGATAAATACCTGTGGCAACAAGTAAACCAATCGCAGAAGCCAATAAGAATTCTAAACTGATCATGATGATTCCTCCCGATGTGGTACTACAGGACCAGACATACTTGAGTGGCGAGAGTCTCCCAATACCGAGATGAGCAACATCGTTGCACCAACCACGGTGATATAAACCCCTAAGTCAAAACTCGCAGCCGAAGCCAAATGTAGTTTTCCTAAAATTGGTAATTCAACATACACGTGCGCGCTAGTCAGGAATGGGCGTAACCAGAACCATGCAGCTACACCAGTAAGCCCAGCAATGGTTAACCCTGAACCAATCCACACTTCATAAAGACGACCTGATTTTGCTTTAAGTAATTGTTCTGTCTGGTCTTGACCTAGCGCAATATATTGAATGATTAACGCCATTGAGGTGATTAGACCTGCAATAAAGCCACCACCTGGATAGTTATGGCCTCGCATAAAGATATAAACACTTACGACAAGCGCCAATGGCAATACCCAAGAGGCTGTAATACGGAACATGAGCGGAGATGGATTAAAACGGTAGGTGAGACCTTGAGTTATGGTTGTACCATGTACACGCATACCATCCATGAGGCAAAGTGAACCAATAGCAGCAATGCCTAGTACTGTAATTTCACCAAAGGTATCGAAACCACGGAAGTCAACTAAAATGACATTTACAATATTTGAGCCACCACCAAGTGGTAAAGACTGCTGCGCAAAGAACCATGAAATCGAATTATGATCACGGGTTAAAATCAGCCACGCAATCCAGCCTATTCCTAAGCCTCCAACAATCGCTAAAGCAGCATCTCTTAAGCGTCTAGAGCGAAGAGATTCATACGGTGTTAACTGTGGAAGTAAAGATAAACTCATTAGTAACAGAACGGTGGTTACAACATCCACGGTAATTTGAGTCAGTGCCAAATCTGGCGCTGACATGGTGACAAACACCATCGTTACCACTAGACCAATTGCACCACTAATAAGGACTGCTTTAATACGCTCATGATGGAACCACAGCATCATCCAGCAACCTGAGAACAGGGTTAGCCATAGAACGATGGCAATCCATGGAGCATGAGTGAGTTCACGTGTGCCTGTAGTGAGCCCTTGATTAAGGAGCGGTATAGTGACCATGATGACGCTAAAAGCAATGATCAAGAACAAGTAACTTTGCAATGAACCATTTTCAGTTTTTTGTTTAATTTTTCGGCTAGTGAGCAAAAGATGTTTTAAAAATAAATCAAATAAAATGCGGCCTTGTAATCTACCAAGACGTGGGTCAAGGTCAATTTTACGAATCATGCCATCTTTTGCCAAAGCAAAATAGAACAATGAGCCGCCGACTAAAGCAATAATACTCATTACAAGAGGAGCATTGAATCCGTGCCAGATCGCCAGATGAGTTCCTGCAAATTCTGGTTGCATCAAGCTTGCTCTGGTTACGCTATTTACTAGTGGTTCTACCAACAAAGAAGGTAAAACACCGACCAAGATACATAGCACAGCAAGAAGAAGGGCTGGTGCGCGCATGCCCATTGGCGGTTCATGTGCATCTTTATTTGGCACTTGTTTACCAATTGGACCGTCAAAAAACACGCCGTGCACTAAGCGAATTGAATAACTCACTGCAAAAATACCAGCAAGCGTTGCAATGATGCTGGCAAAGATAACTGCTGAACCTGAAAGATTCGCCAATAGCTCGGTAAAGAACATCTCTTTAGAAATAAAGCCATTGGTGAGCGGTACACCTGCCATAGAGGCGGCGGTGATCATGGTTAATGTGGCGGTGAAAGGAAGTAATTGCCAAATACCACTGAGTTTTCGAAGATCACGTGTACCTGTTTCATGGTCAATGATCCCTGCAATCATAAAGAGTGCAGCTTTAAATGTTGCATGGTTAATAATATGAAAAATAGCAGCAGCAACTGCTAAAGGCGAACCGATACCAAGTAAACAAACAATGAGCCCCAAATGACTAATCGTTGAATAGGCTAATAGTCCTTTTAAATCTTCTTTAAAAATGGCAAAACATGCTGCCATACAAAGTGTAAACAGGCCGATAAATGTCACAATATTGTGATAGATCGCAGCGCCGACAAAAATTGGCAGTAAGCGGGCAAGTAGAAAAATACCTGCTTTTACCATGGTCGCAGAGTGTAGGTAGGCAGATACCGGTGTTGGTGCTGCCATTGCGTTAGGTAACCAAAAATGAAATGGAAACTGAGCACTCTTCGTAAATGCACCAAGCAAAATAAGCAATAGCATTGGAATAAATAAAGCATGGGCTTGAATGGCGTCTTTCATGCCCATGATGTCACTAATTTCATAGGTCCCGGTGATTTGCCCTAATAGAACAAATCCACCCAATAAGGCTAAACCGCCCATCCCTGTAATGGTGAGCGCCATTCGAGAGCCGCGTTGAGCAGCTTCATAATGACTCCAGTAACCCACTAACAAGAAAGATGAAATACTGGTGAGCTCCCAAAAGACTAATAAAATAATAAGATTATTAGAGAGCGAAATACCCAGCATTGCTGCCATAAACAGCATAAGTAAAGCATAGAGTTTGCTTAAAGAGTTTTTAGGGCCAAGATAGTAATAGGCGTATATGTAAATGAGAGTACCGATACCGGTAATAAGTAAAGAGAATAGTAAACCAAGAGCATCGAGTCTGAAGCTTAGATTAATTCCTAATTGAGGTAACCAATCCCAGCTTTGTTGAATGCTTGCACCACCAAGCACAGTTTTAGCTTGAGTCAGTAATAAACCAAAACTGGTTAAACTGACTCCAATTGCCCCTAAAGCCGTTACTCCACGCGAGAACCGTTGAAGCAATGAAACAAGGGTGGTGCCTAATATTAACGGTAATAAGATAATTATCGGTAGCACACTCGTATCCATATGTGATTTAGGCCGAAACCTAAAGGTGAATTTTTAATTTCAGAATAGATAGGAATTCAAAGAGAGTTCCAAGACTTTGTTATTCTGAAAACCCAACCAAATTAGAAAATAAAGCGAGAAACAAGTTGTATTGCGCAACTTGAAGAATAAAAACGCAAAATGAAATTTATTGTACACTAAAAAAGCAGTAAAAATCTGATGTTATTACATGTAGTAACAACATCTAGTTATTTTTAAAGCTAAAAAACCTGACTTAACCATATATTTTGTGACTCTACTTTTTAATTATAAAAAGAGAGCCGATTGATTATAAAATTTAAACAGAAGGACTTTCTTCTGGTGTGTCTCCTGCATGAATCATGCGTAGCAATTCGTTTTTTTGTTGTTCATTTAAGCCCTGAATTTGCTGAAATAAAACATCAACCTGTGCTGGAGAGGGAGTCGGGTCTATTAAGCTTGGAAGCTGCGTTTCCATATGTGGAACTAATGACTCGCTTCTTTGGAGTAATGTATAGATGTGTTCAAGCTGTTGTTTGGTGGTATTTAAATCAAGATGGCTAATTTTACCATGCTCTAATTTTAAACATTGATAGGCCGAGGCATGTTCTAATAACTCTTCACGACTTCCAGTTGCAATAATTTGTAAGCGTGGAAATGCCTGATGGAGTTTATTTAAAATTTCTGAACAATGCTGTGCATCAAGTTGCGCATCAATTTGATCAATCAATAAAATTCCTTCACCTTCAAGACAAGGATTTAGGCTTAACGGATTGAGTAAACAGAGCCTGCGGGCAATATCGCCTACTAAAGCAATCCATGTTTTTGTGGTGTTGGAAAGTTGCTGAAAAGGTAGGGTTTGGCCATCATAATCAGCCATAAGTTGAAGCCTAGGCTGATATTGTAAATATAAGTCTTTGAGCTCTGGCAAAACAATATTTAATGCATTTTTAAGAGCGTAGAGGTTAGGTGCGGTGAGCTGTTTAGGCTGTCCAGATAACTCTTTTTGAAGCTCATTTAATAGTTCTGTCTGATCTTGTGGATCTGATTGCTTAGATTTAATGCGTTGTACGAGATGTGCAGCTTGAGCATTTTCGATATCGCTAATTTCACGTAACCATTCAAAAAAACGAGTGAAGGTTGTGAACGGAACTGGACTAATATCATAGGCTGAAATGGCTTGAGTTATGCCGGGTAAATTTTTATTGAGCAGATTAATATCATTTACAAATCGCTCGGCTGGGTAGTAAGCGATTAAGGGTAACCCTTGTAATGGATCTTTTTTGATGACTTGTTGATAAAGGGCCATAGTCTGGTCAAGTTGTTGAGTTTCAACTTGGCTGATTCCAATGCCACTTGAATTTAGGGTTTTAAAAAGTTTCCAGCTACACAGTGAAGAATCTACCTCTTGTGCAGAAGTACTTTCTGGCAAAGAGCCAATTTCTGGTGGAACTTGAAGGGTCACTTCGATTTTTGACTGTAGACGCGATTGAGTAATGTCTTGGTCAGGCATAACAATACCGGGACTACGTAAATCTTTAAAACGAGCAGGGAACCAAGTTAGAGCATGGTAAGTATGTTTGAGCAACATACTTTTACCCGTTGCTTGTTCACCTAAAATTAAGGTAATCGGCTGTTTTTCATATTGAAACTGTATTTTAAGATCGTGAAACAGAGCAATATGTTTAAATTGGATAGATTCAAGTTGCATAGGCTCACCTAATTATGAGCGCTTCAACCAACCGATTGACGAAGACTTAAAGGCGCCCTTAGTTTTAATTGTTGTATCAGATCATAAAGATGATGGATATTTAGACTTACTTTAGCACGAGTACAGGCAACGTAAAGTAATCTTAACTCTTCATCACTAATCTTGTGTTCTAAGCCATTAATTTTAAATTGATAGTCATCTTCAATATGAACGCGATTCCATTCTAGCCCTTTCGCTTTATGAGCTGTAGAGATGACATAATCAGCTTGCTCAAGTGGAGTAATCTTTGCAAGTGCTTTTTTTAGCGGGTCAGTGCCGTGATCATCAACCAGTTTAACCAATGGTTTAATGTCACTTCCTTCATTGGTTTCACAGTACTCATGAACATCATGCCATGAGTTAAACCACGCCAATTCAGGAACGTCAGTAACTCGTTTTCCTTGCTTTAAGAGACTTGCGGCGTCTACAAAACGGTTTAGTTTTTGATGATCCGCCTGCAAACTTACTTTATCACCGTGAACTAAGCCTGCCAGTAAAAGTTCCATTGCACGAGCATTGGTACGGCATAAAATCGCATCACGCATTTTGGTATGCGGTTTATTCACTACACTTGATTTCTGGTTTGGATTACCAAGCAAGGGAACAGTTTCATTTAAACCGCCAAGCAGTGCATTGGCCACATCGGCAATCGTTTCGCCAAAACGAAAAGAAGTGGTTAACCGAGATTCTGGCAAGGGCAATTGTTGCATGGCATTAATTGCACCACGCCAAGCGTAGATTTGTTGATGTGCATCACCGACATAAATAACTTGAGTATTTTTTTGGCGAAGTAAAATACCTAGCATTAGAGGGTCAGCATCTTGTGCTTCATCAAATAATACGTAATCAGTAGGAATGTTTGGCTCAGACAATGCCCAAAGTTTGAGATAAATATCATGTCCAATACCTGCTTGATGGTTTTGGTCAATCGACTCTAACCAACGTCGTTCCACAGCAGGGTAAAGGTGATTTTGTAATTCGATAATATCGTCTGGATGCAACCAGTTAGGTGCCTGAATATGTCGAGGTGCCGGATATTGGGAGCTTGTTGAACAGAAATAGCTGACTGCATTTGCTACAAGACTCGCTAGACGGCTTGGCATTAAGACATATTTCTCGTAACGCCCACCCATCATACGTCGTAGCGTAATCGGTTCTAGTCGATATTCTTTAGCAATAAAGCTTGGACTTAGTCGTGGTAGACGTAATTTATCAGTTACACCGCGCGGTACGCTACGAAACGCGAGCGAGTGAAAAGTACGGCAGTCTACATTACGATGAAATTTATTTTGTGCTTCACCAGCAATAGCTTTGTTAAATGCTAGATACATACCACGCCGTTCAGGCATGGCATCGCTAATCATTTGTAAAGTGGTGGTTTTACCTGTGCCAGCATAGGCAATCACTTTAAATGACTGCCCAAGACGTGCATTATCTATGGCAATTGCTTGCTCATAGGTGGCTTTAGGTTTTTCAATATTCGACACTGAGTGATTTTAAACCTTGTTGCGGTTAGCTTTTTCAACTAAACCAGATAAACCCTGACGACGAGCTAATTCGTCAATAATAAGTTGTGGATTAAGATCGAAATAACCCAACATCACAATAGTATGGAACCACAAATCTGCTGTTTCATAAACGAGATCGTTTAAGTGAGCTTCTGAATCCTGTGCAGCAAAATCTTTAGCAGCAATAATTGCTTCTACACTTTCTTCACCCACTTTTTCTAAGATTTTATTGATACCTTTTTTGTAGAGGCTTGCAACATATGAAGTATCAGCTTCAGCTTGCTTACGCTCTTGCATCAATTGCCCTAAGTGAGCAAGTACATCGACTTGTTCTGTGGTGTGAGCATGATTGTGGCTTTCAGTTTTAGCTTTGTCACCATAAATTGCAGTAGGGTCTTTTAATTGTGCATCGACAATTTCCCAACCCTGTGGTGTGAGTTTACGATAAAAACAAGACTCACGACCCGTATGGCATGCAATACCACCGTGTTGTTCAATTTGTAGAATAATTACGTCGCCGTCACAGTCCAGACGAATTTCATAAACAGTTTGGAAATGGCCTGATTCTTCACCCTTGTGCCAAAGTTTTTGGCGAGAGCGAGAGAAGTAAACAGCCTGATTTTTTTCTGCTGTGAGCGCGAGTGATTCACGGTTCATCCACGCCACCATCAAAATACGTCCGGTTTGATGATGTTGAGCAATGGCAGGGATAAGACCTTGTTCGTTAAATTTTACTTCATCGAGCCATTGCGTGTTATTCATGAGGAATCACCAAAGAAATATGAACTATAAATTGATTTCAATCAGATGCTAAAAAATAGCTTGTATAGTGTACGGCATCAACGTGGCTTTGCGGAAAAATTCTTTGCGCTTTTTGTCTTTGTCATAGTAATGAACATCTTGTAATGCTTACCAGTCAGTATCTTATTCAAGTGGCTAAGACGTGAGAATATTTGAAATCTCAATTAAATTTTGATCTGGATCGCGAATGTAAACTGAAAGAATAGGATGCATTGCACCAGTACGTTCAACTGGGCCTTCTTCAATTGTAATATTTAATTGATTAAGGTGCGCAATCACTTCGGAAATGGGAGTTTCTGAAATAAAACATAGGTCGGCAGATCCAGGAGTTGGCTGTAATGCCTTAGGTTCAAACTCATTACCTTGCTGGTGTAAATTTATTTTTTGATTTCCAAACTGTAGAGCCTTTCTATCACCTTTAAAAGTGATGACCTCAAACCCTAATACGGTTTGATAGAAATTATAGGTGGTTTCAATATTTGAGACGGTTAAAACAAGATGATCAAGATGGCTGATTTTCATGTGTTACTCATTATTATTTGGTTGGGTTAATAGTCAGACAGAGATTCGCTTTTTAAATTAAAATTGCTGCTTTCTTTAGGTGTTTGAGCCACTCGATCATAATCAAGTTGCTGAAATGGACTAGTCTTTAATCCCGAAATTGTGATTGCCATTTCTTTTCGAAAATAGGGGATTTGATACATCCAAGGAAAAACTAAATCTCTTAAGCCTCCAGCCCACCAATGGTCAGATTGATAAAGGGGTGTTAATAAGCGACTGAGGAACTGATAAAACTGAGTAGATGAACGGCGAAGCTGGTGGTAGTGCTGCCAGAGCAGGGGCCAATCAATAGTTTGGTGCTTTTGAGCATGTTGTAATGATTGAGAAAAAGCCCAAGCATCCAATAATGCCATATTTGCGCCTTGTCCCAACTGTGGGCTCATTGCATGAGCTGCATCTCCAATCACACCAATTCGACCTTGACCAAATTGAGTCATGACTACATCACGGTAGTTTGCAGATAGCCATTTAGGTTGAGTTTGACTGTCATATAAAATCTCTTTGAGCCATTCTGCAACTTTGGGCCAACGCTCAGAGACTTGTTTTAACCAAATTTGTTTAGCTTGTTCATCTTGCAGAAAGCTTTGTAATTGCGGAGTAGGCAAGCTCCAGAAGATACTTGAAAGGCGTTGCTGAGGTTCTGTTGGAATCGCTCCTGTAGGAAGAATTCCCATCATAATTTTCGAGCGATCATAAAATTGATGCAGAATTTCAGAATCGAGTACTTGGCACTCAGGCACGATACTCCACGCCGCACCCCAAGGGTAGGCTTGGTCAACCTTGACCCATGCTTTGGGGCGTAATTGGCTACGAGCACCATTGGCAATAAGTACGGCATCAAAGCGAGCATCAAACTTTTGACTTTGATAAGTTCCGAATAGCCGAACTTCATCATTATGTTCTTCAAAACTTTCAATAGAATGGTTCATACACCAAGTAATCTGGCTTGAATATTCGCTAAGTTTTTGAGTGAGCACATGACATAAAGTGGCACGGTGTATACCTAGCCCATAAAGATTTGCTGATGCTTCGTGATAATGACTGTTAACTAAAAGGCGCTTATCCGGAAGTTGTCCTTCTAGGCCTGTGACTCTCGCACCTAAGGTTAAGGCTTTGTCGAGCACACCTAAATGTTCAAATACTGCTAAGCCCGCAGGTTGTAGTAATAAACCAGCGCCCACTGGAGATAACTCATCAACTTGTTCAAAAATAGTAACGTTATTACCTTCACGGGCGAGCAAAATCGCAGTGGCTAAACCTGCGGTACCTGCACCGATAATGGCAAAATGAGGTGTTTTCATTGTTTGTTCTTTTGATGCATTTATGAATGCTAATTTAGCAATGAACGAACAAGCGATCTATATTTTTAAAAATTAAAGTTAGCCATAAAAAAATCCCTTGCGCGGGCAAGGGATTTAAAACTTATTTCAATATACGCCAAAGCGCTAATAAACTGCTTAGCACAATTAAAATAATAGAAACAAACCAAGGACTAATAATCGCGATGGTGAGTAAAATCAGCATGCTACTACCGAACATCCAACTGCGGCGTTGTTGATGTTCCATTTGTAAACGAAGTTGCTGCATTTCGCGTAACTGACGGTCTTGCCAAGCAGACTGATTTTTTAAACCATTTAAACTATCAACAATTAAGCTTGGGAAATCTTGAGCACCTAAAAGCAGGTCAGGTAACTGCTGTCCTAACTCTTTTATATTTTTGACTGGGTTCATGTTGGCCTTGACCCATTCAGTCAAAATTGGTTTTGCCAATTTCCAGATGTCGAGCTGCGGGTACAGATCGGTCCCTAGGCCTTCGACATGCACTAAAGTTTTTAGCAACAACATGAGTTGTGGTGGAATTTCTAAATGGAAGCGACGGGCAATATCCATTACTTGAATCAAGATGCCAGCAAAATCAAGTTGATCCATTGGTTTAGATACCATTGGACCAACGGTGCGACGCATTTCACGCGATAGCGCATCTTGGTCTGTACCCGGTGGAATCCAGCCAGCTTGATGCACAATTTGAATGAGCTGCATAAAGTTGCTGTTCATTACAGCAAGCAACATGCGGGCAATGGTCATCTGGTCATGCTTAGATAACTCACCCATAATTGCACAGTCTAGTGCAATAAAGCGTGGGTTGCTTGGGTTAATTGTTTCTACAAAGACATTGCCGGGATGCATGTCGGCATGGAAAAAGTTATCGCGGAATACTTGCGTAAAGAAAATGGTTAATCCTTTTTCTGCAAGTTGTGCGCGGTCCATGCCAAGACGATCAAAGGTTGCCGTATCTGAAATAGGTACACCTGTAATGCGCTCCGCCACCATGACATCTTTGGTGTCCATGTAGACTTCAGGCACATACATCATGGTTGAGCCAGTAAAATAATGGCGCATACGACGAGTGTTATCTGCTTCAATACTCAAGTCCAGCTCATTTAAAATAATCTGGCGGTAGTCTTGAATAATTTCAGAGAGATGTAAGGCACGAGCAGCTTCAAGGCGGCTTTCTAGTGTGTTGCCTAACCATGCCAAAATCTCAAAGTCTTGCAAAATTTGGTTGCGAATGTCAGGACGAGTCACTTTAACAACAACTTCTCGACCATCGTGCAAAGCAGCAGTATGAACTTGTGCAATTGAAGCAGCTGCTAATGGCTGATCATCAAATCGTGCAAACAAGGTATTTACGTCAGCTTTTAATGATTCTTGAATACGTTGTTTGGCAACATTGCTATCAAAAGGTTTTACCTGATCTTGAAGTAAGACCAATTGAGCGAGTATTTCAGGTGGAATCAAATCACGTCGAGTTGACAGTAATTGTCCAAGCTTAATTGCAAGCGGCCCCATCTCTTCCAAAGCTTCTTTGAGCTTTAAAGGATTTTTACGTTCGCGACTAGACCATGCAGCTGGGTGCATTTTAATAACACTTAATGCACGTTGAGCTTTAACTGGTAATTCATCCGCAGGGAACAACGTATCGAGTCTATAGTGCGCTGCAATACGCCAAAGTTCGAGTAAACGTGAAACGTGCGGAATCATATACGGTCTTACCTAATCTTGAGAGGGTTGTAGTTGTATGTTGAGTTGCTGCAATCTTGCTTCTAGACGGTCAATGTCTTGATTAAGCTTGCGAGTTGCTTGAGTTAAATCATCCATTTCCCAACGAGGGGCAAATAGACCACTATCTTCTTTTAATGCGTCTTCTGCAAAAAATAGATGACTTTGAAGAGAGCGTTTTAAATGTTTTGGTGCAAGTTGAATCTTGCCAATTTCGTGGGCGAGTTGAGGACCGACCCATCTTGATAAGTGCGAAGCTAAATCTGGTTCAGCTTGTTGCATAATCTTTTGAATATCCTGTAGCAGGTGGTAATCACCTTGCAATGGGATATTGCCAATCTGATCTGGATCGCTGACCAATAATTTAATCAGTTCGACGACATCTTTAACATGCAAAGTTGCTGTTGCTTCAGAAATTTTGAATTGCGCATCAAAAGGGCGTTGTTCAAAAATAGAAGGCTTTTCACTGTGCCCTGTTGCAGTAGGTTCAAGACGTACTTTTTCTTGGTCAAAGAATACATCGACAGAAAGCTGCGGGCTATCAATCACAACACGCAACATTTTGCCCTGTAACTGATTAAGCTGAATGCGTGTAACCGCATCCAGATCGATCAGATGATGAATGATACGTTCGACTGCACCGAGTGCCAGAATCGACCACATATCGTTATCCCTTACAGTTTGAAGCCACGGTGAACGGCAACGATACCAGCAGTAAGGTTGTGATAGTCACAGTTCTGGAAGCCAGCATTTTCCATCATACCTTTTAAGGTGCGTTGGTCTGGATGCATACGAATTGATTCAGCCAAATATTTATAACTTTCTGAGTCATTCGCAACCAATTTACCCATAATCGGTAAAGCAGTGAATGAATAGAGGTCATAAAGTTTTGAGAATGGCTCAAATACAGGCTTAGAAAATTCAAGAATAAGTAAACGACCACCTGGCTTCAACACACGGAACATAGAAGCAAGCGCTGCATCTTTATCTGTCACGTTACGTAAACCAAAGCTAATGGTGAGTAAGTCAAAGCTATTATCTGCAAAAGGCTCTAAAGTTTCTGCATTGGCAAGTACGAAGTCAACGTTGGTACAGCCTGCATCAATTAGGCGGTCGCGACCAACATTAAGCATAGATTCGTTAATGTCTGAAAGAACGACATGACCTTGAGGACCAACTTCACGACTAAATACTTTTGCTAAGTCGCCTGTACCACCAGCAATATCTAATACGTGTTGACCACGGCGTACGCCAGACATGTTAATTGCGAAGCGTTTCCATAAGCGGTGAATACCAAATGACATTAAGTCATTCATCAAGTCATATTTGCTTGCAACCGAGTGGAACACTTCTGCAACTTTTTGAGCTTTATCTTCAGTTCTAACAGTTGAATAACCGAAGTGGGTGGTTTCACCAACGTTGCCAGTATTGCCAGCGCCACGTGGTAAATTGTATTTCGGTACAGAACCATTAACAGGTGTGTCGGTTAAGGTTTGTTGTAAAGATTGTTGTTGCCCTTGAGGGGTACCTGACGGTAAAGGTGAGCTTAGGAATGGGCTAACTTTGTCTGAACTTTGTGCCTGCTCAGTTGGAGATGTTGGCTTTTGGTTTTCGTTAGACATATTGTCTCTCCTAGACTCAAACTCAAGTGAAACGGAATAAGTTCTGCATGATGACAGATTTTGTCTATTTTTACAGGCATCATCATGCAAATATAATGAATAAAATCTCAACTTCGTAAGGTTGATTTTTTCTCTGTGCCGACCTTATCACACTCTAAACGGATTCGGATGCCCTGAATGTACATTTTCAATAATTTGGCGTTCTTTTTCAGTAAAAGTCTTGATAAAGTTCTCGGCTGATTTTAACGGTTTCATCGCACTAAAACCATCTTGGATAAAATCATACATCAATTCGAAGTGATATTTTTGGGCAATGCCTTTACACATTTTAAAAGCCGTAAACATCATAAATGAGCGCATGTATTTATCGAGTGCTGCGCCTAAATCATCAAGAAGAGCAAGCTGCTGATAACGAGCTTCTGCCTGATCAAGCTTGATTAAGGTTAAACGCATAATCTCATCAGTGAGTACTGTATCTGCTGGATAGTCCTCAAGAAGCTGCATAGCTACTTGTTCATCAAGTTGAGTTGCAAGCACAGCTAAACTTACTGATTTAGTGCCAGTTTTAATTGCATTTTCAGGCAATACTTTTTCGGCTTTATGGGCATATTTCAATAAGCGTTCAATTTGAGCTGCTAGAGCATCAAACTCTGGACCACCATATAAACGATTTAAAAAATATTCTGACATGAGTTTATGTTCAGGCAGATTAAAAAAGTCGTGATGCGTATCTTTCATCCGCTCTTTTAGCCATGTTTGTACATCTTGCAAACGTTGGGCAAGCACTGGATTGTCGTGATAATTAAATGTTTTATATTGTTGTAAAAGATCATCAAAAGCAGCGAGTTTAGACATTTAAGGCTCTAATATTGGGCTATTTGCAAAAAATCATAAGAGGCATTGTAACCTTGTACTATGGCGAGTAGATGTAAAAAAAATGATTCATGCGTCAATTCTTAGACAGATTTTTGTCGCAATGACATAATTTGTATAGCAATTCATCATTTAACCGCATAAGTTAAAGATCATCGAAATTAAACAATAAAATATTAGAGCCGTGGACTATGAGTGAACAACAACCAAAATTTGAAATTCGAGATGAAGAACTGCTTTCAGTTGACTTGATTGAAGCACAATATGCGTTAAAAGAAAGTCGGGGAAAACCCAACGCTAAAAGCACACTCATTTTAATGAGTGGTATTGAGCTGGCAGGTAAAGGGGAGGCAGTTAAGCAGCTCCGTGAGTGGTTAGACCCTAGATATTTACGAGTCAAAGCAGATGCACCACGTGTGCTGACAGATACAGAAGCATTTTGGCAATCTTATTCGGAGTTTATTCCTACCGAAGGTCAAATCGTGGTGATGTTTGGTAATTGGTATAGCGATTTGCTCGTAACAGCGACACATGTGTCTGAGCCTTTAGATGAGGCGCGATTTGATGCTTACGTTGAAAATATGCGGGCATTTGAGCAAGATTTAAAAAATAACTATGTTGATGTGGTTAAAGTCTGGTTCGATCTTTCATGGAAATCACTACAAAAACGTTTAGACAAAATTGACCCGTCTGAGCAACACTGGCATAAGCTTCACGGTCTAGATTGGCGTAATAAAAAACAATACGACACTTTGCAAAAGTTACGCCGTCGTTTTACCGATGATTGGTACATTATTGATGGCGAAGATGAAAAGCAACGTGATCAGTTTTTTGCTCAGTACCTTTTACAACACATGCGCCAACTTCCAGACCATGAAACCGAAGTCAAAGGGAAATGGCAGCAGGCTAAAATTCCAGAGAGTTTATTAAAACCTTCTAATGAACCTCTTGAAAAAGCCGAATACAAAAAAGAGCTCGATAAACTAAGCAAAAAAATTGCTGATGCCATGCGTTTCGATAAACGTAATGTCGTCATTGCTTTTGAGGGAATGGATGCTGCTGGTAAAGGGGGTGCAATTAAGCGAATTGTTAAAAACCTAGACCCGCGTGAATATGATATTCATTGTATTGGAGCACCTGAACGCTTTGAAGCACGACATCCTTACTTATGGCGCTTTTGGAACCGCATTAATGAAGCCGAGAAAATCACAATCTTTGATCGGACATGGTATGGGCGCGTACTTGTTGAACGTGTTGAAGGTTTTGCTTCACCTTTAGAGTGGCAGCGTGCCTATGACGAAATTAATCGTTTTGAAAGAGATTTATTTGATAGCCAAACGATTGTAGTAAAAATTTGGCTTGCGATTAGCAAAGATGAGCAAGAACAGCGCTTTAAGGCCAGAGAAGAGACACCGCATAAACGTTTTAAAATTACCGCAGAAGATTGGCGTAATCGTGATAAGTGGGATGATTATTTAAAAGCGGCAGCCGATATGTTTGAGCGAACCAGTACTGACTACGCGCCTTGGTATATTGTTGCAACTGATGATAAATATACGGCACGTCTAGAAGTATTAAGGGCGGTTTTAAAACAGCTGAGAGCAGATTAAGCTCTCAGCCATAAGGCATAGATTAATTTACAATGGTGGTGCGGCTTTTTTGCTGAATACGCTTTGCAAGATTGTAACTGTCAGTAAGATGCGTTTCTGCTATTTTTTTCATCATGAAATAGCCTAAACTAGCTGCTACAATTTGTCCGCCTAGCGGTATAAATTTAGTCACCTGTTTCGTTACGATTTTGCCAAAAAAGCCGTTAAATGTTTTTTTAACAGTCGTGCGTGCCACTACAAAGCCTGAAAATTCAAAACCCCGTTTACGTAGTTCATCCCAGTGAATTGTTTTAGTTTTTGGGTCATAGACACTTACGTGTTCAGGGGCTAAACCGAAACGGGAATTGATATCTGGAATCAGGTACGACAAAATTCCTAAATCTATCACTACGTCAAAAAAAGGAATCGGTACAATTGCCGCGCCTGCTGAGACGTAAGCTCTTTTTTTGATGAGATCATGGCACTCATCGCGAATTTGTTCCAGATTTAGGCTAGGATCAATATAGTCAGGAATCTTGTCAATTTTCATAATGTCTACCTGTATAAATTTCTTGATGGCGTCATTCAAACCAAGTGTAAGTGACACCTGAAGTTAAATTATGCTGTGTTTAAACCAACGTGACATAGTCAGATTCAGTTGTATAGTAATGAATGTTTATGATTTTGTGCATAAATTATGCAAGCAGGAAATGAAATAAATGGGGATCCATGTTATTCAAAGTCAACGTATTGATGTGTTGTTGCAAGGTGTATTAGCGTCTACATCTCAAGCTTCAACGCATCCTTTACAGGTTTTGAAAACCCAACATTTTATTGTTCCAAGTCCTGCGGTCGAGCAGTGGCTGATACAAAAACTTGCAGAACAGCAAGGCATGAGTGCCAATTACCAGTTTCACCAACGAGTACGCGGCTTCCAGTGGTATGCCTATCAGCAAGTCTTAACTGCGCATAAAGAACAGGTCCGTAAAGCCAACATCCCACGTTTGATTTTTAAATGGCGGGTGCATCAGGCTTTACACGAATTTATTCAACCTGACACGATGAGCATAGACACATCGCATCCTTTACATTCCATTGTTCAGCGTATTTATGACAGCGCAGATCGACTCGAGCAAGGCATAGATAAACAATTAAAAAAACAAAAAATGTTGTACTGGGTCGCTGAGCAGGTTGCTGATTTATTTAGCAACTATATGATTTATCGTGGACAGTGCCAGCGTGGTTGTGAAAATGGTTGCACTTGTCCTGAAAACTGGTTGTCTGCTTGGGGGCAGGGTCGAGCACTTGATATTGAAAAATATATTGTACAAAAAGATGAAGAAGTGACTGCTTTTGCATTGCACCAAACTGAGGAGCTAGAACGCTGGCAGCGTTGGTTGTGGCAGCAACATTTTCATGATGATTTTGTGCAGATGCAGCAAATTGATGCGTTGTTCTGGCAAGAGTTAGATCATCCGGACCGTAGTAAGCGCGCTATTTCAAGATTACCTAATCAAGTAGTGATCTTTACGTTATTAGATTTGCCGCCAAGCCAGTTA
Organism: Acinetobacter sp. IRS14; assembly: GCF_034650275.1. Lineage (NCBI taxonomy): Bacteria > Pseudomonadati > Pseudomonadota > Gammaproteobacteria > Moraxellales > Moraxellaceae > Acinetobacter > Acinetobacter sp. IRS14. The sequence continues at coordinate 284,526 of NZ_JAOVFN010000002.1, read as the reverse complement.
CAGTTCTTGCGCCGTTTAGGCCAATATATTGATGTCTTGATTTTGCATTATAACCCGTCACAAGAATATTGGGCCGATAGTGTCGATCCACTGTGGAAGCAGCGTTATGACTTAGGGGTAAAAGAGCGTTTTATTGCAAAAAATCCAAAGGCTACAGATGCTGAAATTAGTGATTTCTTTAATAAATTTACACTCAACTTTAATGCTGAAGCGCGTGAGTCCAGACATCCGCTTTTAACCAGATTGGGTAAACAAGCCCGCGACCACTTTTCACTATTATCGAATTTGTCTACGGGCGAAGAAGGTAAGTGGGTTGATGCTTTTGTGGATGATTTTCCAGAAAGTTTACTCGGTAAAGTTCAGTCAGATATTTTGCATTTAGTGGAGCCGCAAGCTAAGCAATATGAGCTTGCTTCCGATGATGACTCTATTCAGATTCATGTTTGTCATTCGACGCTACGTCAACTTGAAGTATTAAAAGAGCAATTGATTGGTTGGCTGGCTAAACCGCATGAGCAGCCGCGCCGTCCAAACGATATTTTAGTTTTAGTTCCTAATTTGGCTGACATAGAGCCTTTAATTCGAAGTGTATTTCCTGCGACGGCCACAGAGCAAGGTGTGCATTTGCCCGTGAAAATTGCAGGTGTTGCATCACTTGATGCACTGAATGCATGGCGCGCCGTGATTGGGCGTATTCAACTGATGCAGGGACGTTTTAGCTTTGATGATTTTGCTGACTGGTTAAGCTTGCATGCGACTCAGCAACGTTATGAACTTGAATATGTTCAGGTTGAGCGAATTTTAAATTTACTTGCCGATGCAGGCTTTAAACGAGGGCTTGATGCAGAACATCTCAAGCGCAGTTTGTGTGACGGTGATGATGATTACCGATATAGCTTTAAATTTGCCTTAGAACGATTGGCTCTTGGTATTGCCGTGCCTGTGCATGCGACATTTAATCAGGTGTTGAGTTATGCCAAAGTTCAACAGGGTGATTTTGAGCTGATTGGTATACTCATTCAAATTTATCAAGATTTGAATGAGCGCCGTGATTGGCTGACTCTGCATGAACATGGGAAAGTCTACACGGTTGAATATTGGCTTCAGGTATTGGGCAAAGATATTGTTGAGTTTGAACAGGTCGGTGTTGCTGCTTTAAAAGCTGTTCGGGAAATTGTTAAGAAACAAGAGCGAATGTTGACGCTCGCGAGCTATTACGCCGAGACAGAAACAGGAACTTTGCGCAAAATTACCTTACCTCTGCCTTATATTATTGAAGAAATTCAGCGAACTTTAGAAAGCCAAAGTGCACAAGCTGAACCAACAGGGCAGATTACCTTTGCTCAAATTGGACATATTCGGCCGTTACCTTATCGTTTAATGGTCATGCTAAATCTGGATGCAGGGCAATTTCCAAACCGTGATACACACGTTCCATTTGATTTAATGGATGCACTGCGTCAACAGTTAGGTGACCGCTCTCGTCTTGAAGATGATCAAGGTGCGTTTTTAGATGCTTTATTATTAGCCCAAGACAATTTATGGCTGTTTTATAACGGTTTTGATGTGAATGATGGTGAGGTACGAGAACCTTCCAGTATTCTTCAAGAGTTCCGTGAACACCTTGCCCTGATTGTGAAAGCTGAAGATGATGTACCTGAAAATGTCGTTATTGAAGGGATTGAGATTCCATCACAGTTAAAACAACTCTATCACTTACATGACTTACAGCCCTTCGATCCGAAAGGTTTTACTGTAGAAAAAAGTGTGATCCGTTATCAAGATCACTGGTTTAAGGTCGCTTCACAAATTCAGCAACTCTCAGGAAACCGTCAACCTTGGGCGAATACGACCTATCCGCTACAAGCTCCTGATATGCTGGTTTTAGAGAGCCAGCAGTGGATACAGGATGTGACGTTCCCTGCACGGTTATATTTGAAAACTTTAGGGGTAGAAAACTTAGGAAGTGTCGGAGTGCTCGACCAAAATGAACCGTTATTATTAGATGGTTTAGGGCGTTATGCGATCCGACATTTTTTACAACAATCTGACCAGCACGCACAACCTGAAGTATTAATTGATCAGCTGCCTGTAGGTAAAGTCAAATATAGCGCATGGCAACAAGGTGTGTTTGAGCAAGAATGTTTGCTTGAACGCCTTCACCATTATGCACCAGCAGTGACACCAACGACTCAGCGTATTTGGCGAATTGCTAAACAGCTACATATGAATATTACGGTTCCAAAGTCTGAAACTCAGGATTGGGTCAGCATGGAACCTTCAAGCGCCCGAGCAAAAAGACGAGCCAAAGTCTGGTTGGAACACTTACTTTGGTTAGCTTATTTGAATGAGGGAAGTGCAGGAGCTGAAAAGCGCCGTATTGTGGTTTTTAGCGATCAAACTGTGATTTGTAGTGGCGTAAGTTCTGAGCAAGCTCGGCAATATTTACAGCCATGGTTTAAAATCTGGCGTCATGCACAGCAACAACCATTGGTTCTACCAGCAGCCTTATTATTAAAACCATTAGAAAAAGCCAAAGCATATCAGTGGGAAACAACAAACCAGGCAGAAAAAGCAAAACTGGATGAGAAGAGCTACACTGAGCTGTTAAAATACTGGAATGAAACAGGGTCATTTACCACGATGGATATGACTCAAAATGAAGCTTGCAAGTTGCATCGAGACTGGAGCTTTATTTTGCAAGAACAAGATGCGCAAGCTTTGCTTCAACATGCTTGTGATGAGTTTGCGTATGATCTGTATCATCCGGTTTTTCAATTTCAACATTCGGAGTAAGACATGAACTCAAGAGTACAGGTGTCTTATCAACCTATTATTGATATTGAATTTAGTGGCTTACACTTAATTGAAGCTTCGGCAGGTACAGGAAAAACCTATACCTTATCAAGTTTGATGGTCCGTATCTTTCTTGAAAAGTACTTGCCTCGACAAGTGATTGCAACCACGTTTACCCGTGCTGCCGCTGCTGAGCTGAAAAGTCGTATTCGCGCCCGTTTGGTCGAAACGTATCGTTACTTAGAGACCAAGCGTAGTTTTACAGAACACGAATTAATTACGCAGGCTGAGCAAGAGTCTGACTTATTACTTCAACATATTTTAAAAAGCTTTGCGACGCGTATTGCCTACGCGTGTGAACGTTTAAAATTGGTCATCGATCAGTTAGACGAGTTATTTGTCGGAACGCTCGATAGCTTTAGCCAAAAACTATTACGTGAGTTTGCCTTTGAGAGTGGCAAAATTGAACGCGCTCAAATTACTGATGATGCCAAAACCTATAGCCGACAACTGATTCATGATGTTTTGCGTGAATGGATACAGTCTCAACCTCAGACCGTGATTGATGCGTTGTATCTGGCAGGTGAGTTAAAAAGTGTCGATAGTTTTGTCAAACTTGTTGAAGACTCACTGAATTTTAGTTCGGCTCATTTTAAGCTTCCTGAAAAGCCAAACATTCAGTTTGAACAACTTGCTCAGCTCAAACAGTTGGCGACAGAAATTGACTTAAGCCTTTTAGAAAACTATTACCAGCTTGATGGTGAACACTATAAACATGTGAGCGGCACAATATTTCGGAATGGGGCATTTAACAAATTATTTAGTGAATGCTTACCGCAGCTTTTGCAAGTTCTCACGCAAAGCGACAGCATTTTGGTTTTTGATGGGTCTTTGGCCACACAACGTGAGCTTGTTTTTAAGTTTTTAGGTCAACTTGCCGATCAGAAAGTTTTCAAGAAATGCCCTGCTGAAATTTCAGATGGTTTCTATCAGCATCCCTGCATGCAGCAGATTCAGAAGTTGTTTGGTGTGCTGAAAAACTACGCCGAGCAGTTCGATCAGCTTCATATTTACTTAAAAGCCTATTTATGTGTAGAAGTTAAAAAACGTTTACCACAGGTTTTGCAAAATAAAGGTGAAACTACTTTTTCTCAGCAAATTCGTACACTTTCTGAAGCTTTAAAAGGTGAGCAGGGGCAGCGTTTTGCTGTATTTGTTCAGGCACGTTATCCCTTAATTTTGGTCGATGAATTTCAAGACACTAACCAAGATCAAGACGATATGCTGGCGAGCATTTGGCGCCATCCAGAGCGCTACCAAAAAGGTTGTATGATTATGGTAGGTGACCGTAAACAGGCGATTTACGGTTTCCGTGGTGGGGATATGCTCACCTTCTTAAATGCCTATAAAGATATTCAAGCCAAGCATGGCCGTGAATATAAGTTAATTCATAACCATCGTTCCGTTGCAGATCTGGTTGAAGTGGTCGATGCCTTATTTCAACGACAAATTGATTTCGGCGAAGAGGTTCAATATGACCCAATTCGAGCGGGAACTCGGCCTCATCCTGTACTGATTGAGCAGAACAATCATAATCCTCATCCTTTACGTTGGCTCATGCTTAAAGATAAAGAAACTGAGGCACAGCAAGTTGCTTGGAAGATTCGAGATCTACTCAACCAGTCACATGCTGGAGAGCTATATTTTCAAAAAGATGCTCAGACTCAAACTCTAAACGAAGATGATATTGCGGTATTGTCCCGTAATCATGATGGCCTCGATAAAGTTCAATTTGAGCTAGAACGTTTAGGAATTCGGGTTAACAGGCCATCGAAAAGAAGTGTTTTCGATTGCACAGTTGCGCAAGACGTTGGTGCTTTGTTGACTGCCATACTTCATCCTTATGATGAGGCAAAAGTGAAGCGAGCTTTAATTAGCCGTCTATTTGCCATGGACTTAAAACAACTCTTGCAGCTTGAGCAGACAGCCGAAGGGTTAAGCCAGTTTATGACTGGTTTTGACACTATTAGAGAGTTGTGGTCCGCTCAAGGCTTTTTAGTGGCATGGCAACAATGCTTAATCCGGTTTGATATATGGCAAAATTTGGTCGCTGCCCAAAGTAAAGATAATGAACGGGTTGTGGTGAACTTGCGTCATTTGACTGAAATTTTGAGTCAGCACAGTGAGAAATACTCAGGCGCGCAAAACCTCTATCATTGGTACCTCAAACAGTTGGGTTCTCCTCTGGATCGTGATTGGGAGTTAGAACGTAAATTGTCGAGTGAGGCTGGCGTTCAGCTCATGACAATTCACCAGTCAAAAGGACTGGAATTTAAGATTGTTTTCTTATTAGGTGCAGACAAGCCCTTTCGAGAAAATAACAAAACTCTGAATTTTTCGACCCAAGATGTAGTCCAACCAGACTCAAGTCAGACCTTGACTCAACGTGTCGTTGCGATTGCTGACAAGACTTATTTGAATGAAGTTGAACTTAAGCAACACGAAGAACGAGCGCTTGCTGAACAGAATCGCCTTTGGTATGTCGCTTTAACGCGAGCAAGCCACCGCGTCTATGCGCTTTTACAAGATCTTGATAGTAAATCAGTATCAGGCCTCGCGTTTTGGAAAAATAGGACTGAGCCTTTTCAACACCGCTGCTGTACGGATGAAATGGTTTTGGAGCAGATTCCACAGGCAATTCATTTAGCCAAACAAACAAGTATTATTGAAATACAAGCACAACGGTTTCCTGAACAACGTTTTTATTCGAGAGGTAAAACCAGTTTCAGTTATTTGGCACAGCATTTAAAACATAAGGCTGGCACAGATTTATTGGCGAGTCAGAGCAATGATGCTGTATTAGCAGAAGATGAGCTGGATTTAATCAACACTGCTGAAGCAATCAGTGCTCAGCCGATTGACTGGATCAAGAGTAACTTTCCGCGAGGAACACTTGCTGGTAATTTCTTACATGAAATATTTGAGCATATCGATTTTCAATGTTCAGATGACTGGGTAAGTGAAATACGTCGTCGTTTTAAAAATGACTATAGTAGTCTTTGGCAAGATTTACTTAATAAATATAACGAGAGCTTCCCAGAGCAAGAAGATGCTGAGAATCTGCTTTACCAGACAGTTGCAGAGTGGCTGAAAGATATTTTGCGAACGCCACTTGATCAAGGTTTCCGACTAAATCAGCTTCAACAAGAGCAGTATTTGTCAGAGTTTCCTTTTTATTTGGCGTTGTCAGATCGGGTTCTAGCGATGACTCGTATTCAGCAGCTTTTCGCTGAGTATGGTTTGAATATGCCTGAATTACTTGAAGCACGTTCAGCACGTTACCTCAATGGTTCTATCGATTTAGTTTATTTTGATGGGCAGCGTTATCACATTGCCGATTATAAAAGTAATTACTTAGGTGATGATCTTGCAGATTATCGTAGCGATAGCATTGCCCAAAGCATGTCTTTAGCAAGTTATTGGCTACAGGCAGGTTTATATCTCGTTGCATTACATCGCTATTTGCAAGTCAAAATGCAGGATTACCAAATTGAGCAACACTTAGGTGGGGCAACTTATCTTTATTTACGTGGCATGAATGGTGAAGCTGAGCAGGGCTATTATTACTGGCAGCCTAGCATTGAGTTTATTCTGCGTCTTGATGCCATTTTAGGGTATTTTGCTGAGGATAAAATTGCATGAAAAATGCTGATAAATTATGTAATTTTAATATTAACAAATATTTGGCATGTGGATAAGCCTGTCTATAACCATGTGGACAAGCGTGTGGAAAACTAGGTGGATAAGTGTGTGGACAATCTAAATAGCTCTGAACAGGCCGATTTAAGCTGGTTAACAACGTGGAGTAACTTCTTAAATCAGGCTCCATTTACTGAGCAATCGCAAGTGTCAGAAGCCACTTCTTACTTGCAGCAGCTTATTGAAGCGAGCTTACAAGGCGATAGCTGTATCGATGTCAGTTCTGAGCAAATTGCAGCACTTGGTCAGCTTGCTATATCTGCCGATCAAGCAACCTCAAATGTTGCCCCATGCGTCTATGATGAGCAGGGGTTGGCATTATACCGATATTGGCACCTAGAGCAACGACTTGCAGAACAAATTTGTCGATTAAAGCAACAATTAATTCAACCTGTATCTTGTGATGACCACTTAGATCTACTCACAGACCCGCATCAACAGGCAGCTTTACAAATGGTTGCTCGGCAGAGCCTGAGTATTATTACGGGTGGGCCAGGTACGGGTAAGACCTATACGCTTGCACGTATTATTGCTGTGCTTAGCCAAGCAATTCCGCATATTCGTGTGGCGATGGCTGCTCCAACGGGTAAAGCAGCACAGCGCATGCAAGAAGCTTTACAGAACTCGTTTAATGACCCTAAATTGCTTGAGTCTGGATTAATTAGCGAAGAGCTAAGGAATCAGGGAACACAAACCATTCACCGATTATTAGGGATGGGACATAGTCAAACACCACGGTTTAATCAAAAACAACCGCTTCCTTATGACGTGATTGTCGTGGATGAGGCTTCCATGCTGGATTTAAATCTAGCTACTCTTCTATTTGAAGCAGTGCCAGAGTCTTGTCGAATTATTTTATTAGGAGATGCAAATCAGCTCGCTTCCGTCGACGTCGGAGCGGTTCTTGCTGATTTGCAACAAATACAGGCACTCGCCGACAACAGGGTACAATTACAAACCAGTCGCCGTTTTGCTGAAGGGGCGTTGATTGGGCAGGTTGCTAAATTTATTCAGGCACAAATCTATCAACAAGATCATGCAGCGGTTTTGCAACAGTTTGAAATCGACATTGTTCAGGTTTCAGAGTTACGTTCAATTCCTTTAGAAGTTGATATGCCCGATGTGGTTCAGCTTGAGTATTTGCCAGAAGGGAATCACGCAGAAGTTGAAATTTACTATCAGAAGCTCATGCTCGGTTTCCAAGGATATGTAAAAAGCCTAAAAAATTATTTAAAAGAAGAACGCTCGATTGAACAGGTCCAAAACGTAGTAAAAGCATTTGATGACTACCGTATTTTAACGGCTGTTCGTCATGGTCCATTTGGGTTACAGCAGTTAAATCAATATGCGCAGCGTTGGATACAGCAACAACTTTCAATAGTGACAGCAGGGGGATGGTATGTTGGTCGTCCGGTCATGATGACTTATAACGACTATCAGCTCGGTATTTCAAATGGTGACATTGGTCTGTGTTTTGAACACAGAACTCAACCTCAGCAGTTTGAAGTATATTTTCCAAGTTTGAATAAATGGGTCGCTGCAAATCGATTACCTAAAAGTATTCAAAGTGCATTCGCTTTAACGATTCATAAATCACAAGGGTCTGAATTTACACACACTGCTGTCGTTTTAGATCAAGCCGCAAAGAATTTATTAAGCCAAGAGCTTATTTACACTGCGATTACACGTGCTAAAAAAGTAGTAAGTCTTTTGGTTCATCCCGAAGCTTTACTACAGTCCTTTACAGTTCGTACGACACGAAAAAGTGGTTTAGTTCAGAAAGTTAATCGGTTAGTTCGTTAAGCCAAACTTAATATTTTCACCCTTGTAAGAAAAAGCTTACATAGATTCGAGATATTTGCTGCTAGAGTACATCCCACGTTTTTGAGATTATAAACGCACAACGAGCTTGGCAAGGAATGTCGGGCAAAATCGCACAATAATAATAGCTTAAGTCGAGAGACTGCGAACTTACAATGACGTAGGTGTATAAAGAGGAAACTTACAGCCGCTAAGCCTTGTAGTTTTGGGAGAGACTACAGGGCTTTTTTATATTCTCAATTTTATTTACTTCTAAAAATTATCAGAAAAGTTCGGATTTAAGCCAATATTGAGTGTAATTTCTTTTAAAAATTTATATCAATAATATCAATATATTTATCTGTAATATGATTTTTAAACAGCCATTTTTCCTGTGAATTGTTAAGTTAAATGTTATACAGAACTGTACGATAATGGGGCAAAAACCGTTATTTATTAAATATTAGACAGACCTGTACGTTTTTGCTTACATGATGATAAGAAAAATACTACTTTTCTTCATAATTGGATATGTCACAATACATCACATAAGGAAATAGAAACAAAACAACGGAAGTCAGTTAAAACAACAAGAAGGATGTGACTAGCATCTCACCAACGATAATAAAAATAGAAATAACACGATAAACAAAAACTACAGCGCAAAAAACCCAAGCAGAAATGCTTGGGTTTTTTATTTGATTTACACTAAGTTGGTTTCATGAGCGTCGCTGCCAAACAAAGATCGACGTTGATCTCTAGGAATGCGTGGGCATTGTGTTGAAATCTGATAAAGCACATTGGCTAAAGCAGGTAGGTGAGTTCCCACGACCGATTTGCCCGTTGTTAGTAGAGAAACACTAATATCTCTTTCAGGGTCGGCCCAACATAAAATATTAGAAAAACCGAGATGACCAAAAGCTTGTCCAGTCATGGGACCAAATAAACCTACTGGATTGCTACCGAGCATTGGACCTAAGGCATAGCGCATTGGAATTAATAAAGTACGGTCAATGTTAACGCCTGTGGTCGGCAGTGTTGCCCTGAAAATCGTTTTCTCACTGAATATTTGCTGTCCCCCGTAGCTTCCGCCACTTAAAAGCATTTCAAAGAAACGTCCAGCTTGTTCTGCACTCGTATAAATGTTGCCAGCTGGGCAAATTGTATCCATAAAACGACTATCGTTAGTCACATCAACTGCAAGTTGCAGCCCTCCACCCAACACATGATTTAGATAGTGATCGGTACCCAGTCGAGGGTGTAGACCCGTTGCACAGTTTAAGGCTACTTGTGAGCGGTATTCTGGTTTTAAGCCATAATTGAAATAAGGCATTCCCATTGGCTTTTCAATAGTTTGATGCACAAACTCACGTAAATCTTGCCCAGTCACCCGTTCAATAACTTCTCCTAAAATATAACCTGCCGTAACCGCATGATAGGCAAGATGGTTACCCGCAGGAGACACGGGCTTAGCAGCATATAGACGTTTTAAAATTTCGTCCTTATCAAATAGGAGTTCGGGCGTGACATCGCCATCAATATAGGGGATGCCGCCACGATGTGCTAATAAATGAAAGAGAGTCGCACGGCGCTTACCATTTACGCCGTATTCCGGAATATAGTAGCTCACAGGATCAAGTAAATTGATTTCGCCCTTTTCATCTAATAAATGAATCAGCATGGCCGTGATCATCTTAGATGCTGAAAACAGACAAACGGGCGTATCTGGAGTCGCAATCAGAGCATTCTCTTGTAGTTCTGCCGGAGAGTTCCCTTGAGCATATCCAATGCTTCTGTTCAGCAAAATTTTACCTTGTCTACGTAAGCAGAAGGTAATGAGTGGATAATTTCCGGTTTTATATAGTGCTTCTATACTGTTCCAGATTTTTTGAACCTGGCGCTCACTCATTCCACCCTGTTCAGCAGCAACTTCATCTTGATGACGAATAACTTGCTCAATATTGTCCGGTACTGGACAAGTGTTGGTTGAAAAAATTTTCACACGTCCCTCGCGCTTCTTTCTTTTTATTCAAAGCTAGTGTGCAGGGTTAGCATGCTCGTGTCAGTGTCTAAAATGACAAGTTACTGAAAACTATTTTGCAATCCACCTATAGATACCTTAAAATAGGCAACTTGCTGTAGTGATGCACGGCAGTCAGTTGCCTCAACTGATTCATATCGTTTACTTTTTTAAGCATCTCGGAGAAATCGAATGGCTTTAACTAATGCAGACCGCGCAGAGATCATTGCTAAATTTGCTCGCGCTGAAAATGACACTGGTTCACCAGAAGTACAAGTAGCTTTATTGACTGCTCAAATCAATGATTTACAAGGTCACTTTAAAGCTCACAAACACGACCATCACAGCCGTCGTGGTTTGATCCGTATGGTTAACCAACGTCGTAAATTGCTCGACTACTTAAATGGTAAAGACCACGGTCGTTACACTGCTTTGATCGGTGCTTTAGGTTTACGTCGTTAATTCGATTTTCACTTTGTTTTCGCTATTTCGCATGTCGCAATGCTTTATCGCTGAAAAGAGAGTTTCACTTAATTTTAGGTTAAGTGATGTTTAGAAGGGGCGCTTGTGCGCTCCTTCTTTGCGTTTAATATTATTTAAAATTTTTGGCCTAGTGTGATGGCTTCTAAGCTTTGTCATTTATCTACCAACAGTTGTAGTCTGAATGCCAAACCTTAGGGGTCTCACTAGAATAAAATTAGGAAAATACAATACATGTCAATGTTTAATATCGTTCGTAAAGAATTCCAATTCGGTCAACATCAAGTCGTTTTAGAAACGGGTCGCGTTGCACGTCAAGCAAACACAGTTTTAATTACAATGGGTGGCGTAACTGTTTTAGTTGCAGTTGTTGCTCAACCTAAAGCAAAAGCGGGTCAAGACTTTTTCCCGTTAACAGTTAACTATCAAGAAAAACAATATGCAGCTGGTCGTATCCCTGGTGGTTACGGTAAGCGTGAAGGCCGTGCTTCTGAAGCTGAAACTTTAATTTCACGTCTTATTGACCGTCCAATTCGTCCATTGTTCCCAGAAGGTTACTTCAACGAAATCCAAGTAACAGCAACAGTTGTTTCTTCTGACAAAACTATGGATGCTGATATTGCAGCAATGCTTGGTACATCAGCAGCATTATCTATTGCTGGTACTCCTTTCCGTGGTCCAATCGGTGGCGCACGTGTTGGTTTAATCAACGGTGAATATGTTCTTAACCCGAACTTTGAACAGTTGAAAGAAAGTGACCTTGACCTTGTTGTTGCTGGTACAGAATCTGCTGTATTAATGGTTGAATCTGAAGCTAAAGAGCTTTCAGAAGACCAAATGCTTGGTGCTGTGCTTTTCGGCCATGACGAAATGCAAATCGCGATTCAAGCAATTAAAGAATTTGCTGCAGCTGCTGGTGCGGTTGAATCAACTTGGGTTGCTCCAAGCAAAAACGAAGCGCTTCTTGAGCAATTAAAAGCAGCTTTCGAAGCTAAAATTTCTGAAGCATATACCATTGCGGTTAAACAAGACCGTTATGCAGCACTTGATGCACTTTATGCAGAAGCTGTAGCTCAGTTCGTTCCTGAAAATGACGAAACTGGTATTGCTGACGAAGTAAATGAATTATTTGAAGACCTTAAATACCGTACAGTACGTGACAACATCTTGTCAGGTAAACCACGTATTGATGGCCGTGATACTAAAACTGTTCGTGGTATTGACGTTCAAGTTGGTGTATTAGACCGCGCTCACGGTTCTGCATTATTTACACGTGGTGAAACTCAAGCGTTGGTAACAACAACTTTGGGTAATACTCGTGATGCATTAATGGTTGATACATTGTCAGGTACTAAAACTGACAACTTCATGTTGCACTACAACTTCCCTGCATACTCTGTAGGTGAAACTGGTCGTGAGTCTGGTCCTAAGCGTCGTGAAATCGGTCACGGTCGTTTAGCACGTCGTGGTGTTCAAGCTGTTCTTCCTGCTGCTGACCGCTTCCCGTACGTAATCCGTATCGTATCTGACATTACTGAATCTAACGGTTCATCTTCAATGGCTTCTGTATGTGGTGCTTCCTTATCACTTATGGATGCGGGTGTTCCACTTAAAGCACCAGTTGCTGGTATCGCAATGGGCTTAGTGAAAGAAGGCGAGCGTTTTGCAGTACTTTCTGACATCTTGGGTGACGAAGATCACTTAGGTGATATGGACTTTAAAGTAGCAGGTTCTGCAAACGGTATTACTGCGCTTCAAATGGACATCAAGATTGAAGGTATCACTGAAGAAATTATGGAAGTTGCATTAAACCAAGCATTTGCTGGTCGTATGCACATCCTGAATGAAATGAATAAAGTCATTTCACGTGCTCGTGCTGAAATCAGCGCACATGCACCGACATTTGAAGTGATTAACATCAATCCAGACAAGATCCGTGATGTTATTGGTAAAGGTGGCGCAACGATTCGTGCCATTACTGAAGAAACTAAAGCTGCAATTGATATTGAAGATAACGGTACAGTTCGCGTATTTGGTGAAACTAAAGCTGCTGCTCGTGCTGCGATTGCAAAAATTCAAGCACTTACTGCTGAAGTTGAACCAGGTAAGATCTATGACGGTAAAGTAATCCGTATTGTAGAATTCGGTGCGTTTGTAAACATCATGCCGGGTACTGATGGTCTTCTTCACATTTCGCAAATTTCAAACGAACGTATTGCGAACGTGACTGACGTTCTTAAAGAAGGTCAGGAAGTGAAAGTACAAGTTGCTGATGTTGATAATCGTGGTCGTATTAAATTGACTATGAAAGACATCGAACAAGCATAATTGTTTGAATGACACGAAAAAGTCCGCTTGATGCGGACTTTTTTTATGGCATGATGCAAGTAATACAAAAACAGATCGTTGTGGTATGCAGGTTTATTATTTTTATCGCCATCAAAGCGACGGCTATGTCTTTTTAAGCCGCGAACAGCATAGTGAACATGTTCTGGAGTTTTTCTGGATTGATAGTGTCAGAACGGATGTGGTTAACCATAACGAAAAATGGCAACAAGAGATTCATAAGCTTTCAGGTGTGGTTATTAATGAGTTTCATATGCGGGATATTGCCAACATTGAACATCCCTGTGCATTTGACACACTTGAAGAATATGACCTATTAATTTTTAAGAAATTGGTTACGCCTGACGATGAAATTAAGCATGCAGAATCACAAGATAGTGTTTTTGGTTTAGCAACGACGCCGATTAGTTTTATTTTGACACCTGATGTGCTGATTAGTGTGCGCGAGCAGGGGAATAAGTCGATTGAAAACTATATTCAACGTCTCGAAAATATTTTATGTAAAACTTTAGAAGAACAAAACAAAACCCGTAAATTACCGAATTCACCCGTCGATTTATCATTACGCTTGTTAAATAGTATGGTTGATGGTTATCTTGATATCCGCTCACCATTGACGAGAAGAGTAGAGCATTGGCAACAACAACTATTGCAGGGTAATCGTCGTTTTAAACAATGGCACCAGTTGTTCCATGAGAATATGGCCTTTCAACAGGTCGAAAATTTATGTGAAGAACAAATCGAAACCCTTCAAGAGTTTCGGGATGAAATTGTAGAAAACTACCATCATGTTGTTGGCAGCCACATCCATAATTCTCAAGATATTTTACTGGTTCGTTTAAACGATTTAATGAGTCATGTGGAACGTATTCAGAAACATACTTTACGGTTACGTAGCGCAATTCAGTCGGCCATTGATTTACATTTTTCTGCTATTGCAAACCAAACTAATGAAAACATGCGGATTCTTGCGATTATCACGGCAGTATTTGCGCCGCTTACCCTTTTAACGGGCATTTATGGAATGAACTTTGAGTTTATTCCTGGTCTTAAATCACCTGTTGGTTTCTGGATTATGTTGGGTGCCATGCTGATTAGTACAATTTTTCTGTTGTACTATTTTTATCGGCAGCACTTGGTTGGGCGTGGTGAAAAAAGTGTGATTGATTTACTGGCTCAACAGCATCGGCAAGATCGGATGAATTTGTTTTGGTTTTTGGAATATGAGCCGATTAAACAAACTGTGAAGGAATTGGAGAAGATTACTCGGTTGAAGTAATAGGAATTTTCAAAAATCAGTAAATTTGAGTTGTTAGTACTGCCTCAAATTTAAGGATGAATTAGATGTTTTTTTGTATAGGCATATCCTTACTTTTGACTGGGCAAAAGTAACAAAACCCCTTTATTGGACTGACGGTACATCCATGTTACCGCAGTCCAAAAGGCAGCATCCATGCCGCCCATCACGTTAGCTCATGCCTTTTGAAAAAGTTATTGAGAAAAAAAACTTAATGAAAATGCTTCAACTGTTTTCTAAGTTGTTGTACTTCATCAATCAAATCTAACATCACCGCAACTGCTGCCAAACTTGCGTCAAAGTCACGTTGCAGACGATAAGCTTTACGTGCACGTGCTACATCTTCACCGATAAATTGGTGTGCTTCGGGCGTATTGTCGACAGATAAAATGTCATATTCAATTAACTGAATAATCCAGTCAGGGCTTTGACCACAAGCTTGAGCAAATTGTTGTAGATCAAATGTAGATTGTTCATCAACGACCTCCGCACTAAAGGTATGGCCGTCATATACAATTTCGCGATAATGAATGGTTGTCATGATCTTGCTCCCTAATGAGATGAACGAGGTTCGAATGAAGCGAAGGCTTCAGCCAGTTGCTGATAAGCTTGTTTTTCTTTTTCAGAATGCGCTGGTGGGAATACAATATTTAAAATTAAATAGAGATGGCCTGGCGTTTTATTTGGTATCCCTTTGTCTTTTAAACGTAGCTGTTGTCCTTGTTTTGCGTTGTGAGGTAAATTGACGTTTAAAGGTCCAGCTGGTGTTTTTACTTCAATACCCTGACCTAATGCAGCTTCCCACGGCGCCACATCTACAGTCAAATATACATCACTACCTTCAACATGAACGCGGTCTGTATCTTTATACTGAATTTCAATATAAAGATCGCCGTTGGCACCGCCATTGATACCACTTTGTCCTTGTCCACTTAAGCGGATTTGCTGACCTTCTTTCATACCTTTTGGTATTTTCACCTGTAAGGTTTTGCGTTGAACTTCAGGCTCGCCATAAGCATTCATGGTCGGGATTTGCAGGGTAATCTGTTGCGTTGATCCATGATAGGCAATATCAAGATCAACCTCTATGCTGGCATGTTGGTCTTCACCGCGATAACTACGCTGTTGTCTCTGGTACTGTTGCTGACCACCACCAAATCCTGCACCAAAGCGTCCAAATAAATCTTCAAAACCGCTAAAGTCTGCTTGTTCACCACCTGTAAAGCCTTGGCGATAAAACTGTGCTCCATCAAAACCACCTTGTGCAGCACCCTGACCAAAGTTATTAAAACCTTGAGGGTGATCTAACATCTGGTCATATTCAGCTTTTTTTTCTGCATTGCTTAACGTGTCATAGGCAACATTAATGGCCTGCATCTTTTCTTCCGCATCTTTTTCTTTGCTGATGTCAGGATGATATTTACGGGCTAGTTTCCGATAAGCTTTTTTAATTTCATCAGCAGAGGCTTTGCGTGTAACCCCTAATTCTTCATAATAATTTTTTGCCATAATGTTTTATCACGATGGAGTTGTTTATTTCATTATGAAACGATTTTTAGAGTTTTCAATAAGCTAGATTGTATAAGAGTTGTTCTATTCCAAAATGAAATTGATAGAAAAAGGTATAGGCAAATGAGGCCCATACCTTTCATGATTTAGATGAAACTTTGATATAAGCCATACAGGGCAATAAGTAAAAGTAATAAACCGCATAGCCCTAATATTTTTGGATATAAATGACTGTTAGAGAGGCGACGGAAGAATATATAAACCAAAGATAAGGTGAGGAAGTCTAAAACAATCCATGTCAGGGTGAGTATGGTTAGACTTAAATTTAAGTGAGGGGTAATAGAGACGAATTGCGGAAAGAAAGCCGAGAAAAAAATAATATCTTTAGGGTTTGAAATACCCACGAGAAAGCCTTTTTTAAAACCACCATTTTGTGCTGAAACTGTTTGTATTGCTTCTGGATGAGGTGCTTGAATCACTTCTTTAAGAATACTAAAACCCAAATAACCAATATATAGGCAGCCTAGAATACGAATGATATTGAGATAACTATCGTTAACACTCAGTACTCCCTTTAAAACGAGTACTGAAATAAAAATTAAGACAAGAGATGCTAGATTTGTACCAAAAATGGTTTCAAGCGCTTTTTTATAGCCTCCTTTAAGTCCAGCGCTTGCAACTAAAATCATTACGGGGCCTGGGGTCGCAATCATAATAATTACGCTAAAAATAAAGAGAAAATAATCAAAATAATTCATGGCGTTTTAAGCATCTATTTATAGGCTATAAAGTAGCCTTATATTATCCTATTTAAAATAAAATATTGAAAACTATCATCAAAAGTACAGACAAATAAAAAGGCGGTATATCCGCCTTTTTATAAATTTTAATGATTAACTCAAATGTTCACCAAATAATGCTAAAGCTTCTTCAGCAGTAAATGTGTATTGAGTATTACAGAACTGACAATCCATACGAATAGGGTTCTGTTCTTCTAAGGTTTCATGAACAGCGTCTACACCAATTTGAATCAGCGCATTTGCACAGCGTTCTTTTGAACATGTACAACCAAATTTTAGTGCTTCAATTTCTGGTAAACGAACTTCTTCTTCGTTATATAAACGATATAAAATTTCGTTTGCATCTAAATTGGTCAGCTCTTCGGCTTTTAATGTTTCGGTCAACATTGTCAAACGTGGCCATAAATCTTCATCGACTAAGTTTTGCTCTTCTTCATCATGACGTGGTAAAAGCTGAATTAGTAGACCACCAGAGCGTTTGGTTGTACTTGCTAACACAATGCGAGTTGGAATTTGTGCAGACAAATCGTAATACTGCATTAAACAACCAGCTAAAGTTTTTTGATCAAGAGGGACAATCCCTTGATAACGCTCGCCAAATTCAGGTTCAATATTAATAAATAAAACTGGATTAACTAAAGCGCCAAGAACTGTACTACTGTCTGTTGCTTCGATGAAGCGTGGGTCCGTTTCGTAATCAGCTAGAGCACGTACTTCACCTAAGTGATTACATTCAGCCATTGCCCACTTAAAGGTGCCGCTAGCCTGGATTTGCAAGCTGATACGGCCTTTGATTTTTAGTGTACTTGCAAGTAATGCAGTCGCACTCAACATTTCACCTAACAAAATTTTAACCGCAGGCATATAGTCACGTTGAGCTAAGATAGTTTGTAGTGCCTCTTCTAGATGAACTACTTCCCCACGAACCGGAAAGTTCTCAATATAAAAGCGTTGGCGTAAATCAGACATAATATTCTCCAGGGCCCTAAGCAGAGTATAACTATTTCGTTTTAATCAAGCTTAGGAAATGCAGCGAAGCCGCAAGCCGGACAGGGGCAGCTTTGTGCCCATTGTCCAATTATTTAGGCAATGTGAATAAGTCCTTAATATAGCCATTTTTTGAAATCTCAAGTTATTCTAGATGATCTCTTGTAATGTCGATGCGATTTGGCTGTAAATGACGCTTTAAATTCACATCATGTTTTGACGTAGCCTGTTGCTGTGCATCACTTTCAAACAAATGTTCAAGTTCGGCTAAGGCATTACGATGCGTTTCAAAGATCTTCTGTTCATCAGTATAAATACTTTGCTGCTGTATGAGCAATTTCTCATCATAATCCCGAAAGATTTCGATATTGTTATAGGCTTGTTCATCTGAGATACCGAGTTCTCTCAAGGCGCGATAAGCCATTCCTAATGAAGATAAATACGTCTCACGCCAAATGTATTCAACGCCTAAATCTCTTAAAAGATGTACGTGATGGCGGTCACGAGCACGAGCCAACAGCTTTAAGTTTGGGTAATTTAATCTGAGATGACGTGCGACATTCATTGAATCTTCAACATCATCAATCGCTAAAATAAATACTTTGGCTTTTTCAATACCCGCGGAACGCAATAAATCTGGCTGGGTCACATCGCCATAATAAAGCTTACCGCCGTATCGACGAACAAAGTCCACTTGATGAAGATTGTTGTCGATTGCAGTAAAACCCAGATGTTGCAGACGGGCAATACGCGCGATAATTTGTCCAAATCGACCAAAACCAGCAATGATAATCGGATTATCCTGCTGAGGAATTTCATCGTACTCAGGTGGACGTTCTTTATTAAACAGAGGAATGACCTTGGTTGCCATAATCCAGTAAATCACCGGGGTAAGTACCATCGACAACGTCACAATAAGGGTCACTGGTTCTAATAGAGCTTGAGTTAAAATCTTCTCACTTTTTGCAAGACTCAAAATTACAAAAGCAAATTCTCCGCCTTGTGCCAAGCAAGTACCCAAAAGTAAGCTATTGTTCCAACTGTATTTTTTATAGCGGGCAATGGCAGTCAATATCAATGTTTTGATGAGCAATAAGCCGACTGCTCCACCAATAATAAGTAAAGGCATTTCAATGAGTAGTGACAGTTGGGTGGTCATACCCACGGTCATAAAGAATAAGCCAAGTAGTAAACCTTTGAACGGTGCAATACTCGCTTCAACTTCGTGACGAAATTCTGAATCTGCTAATAATACACCTGTGAGGAATGCGCCTAACGTCGTGCTAATTCCTAAGGTATCCATAAGCAAGACAACAGCAAGAATAATAAATAATCCTACTGCTGTAATAAGTTCAGTCGCTCCACTTTTGGCAACAAAACGGAAGAATGGACGCATCACATAGCGACTAAACAAAAACAAGCCTGTAAAGGTTGCAATAATAGCCGCAAAATAAGCGATCCCGTGATGGGTTGATTCTGTTCCTGCCAATAATGGAATGATGGCAAGTAAGGGAATCGCCGCTATATCTTGAAAGAGCAAAATTGAAAAAGACTGCTGACCATAAGTCGTGTTGAGTTGCTGCTTTTCAGTCAGAAGCTGTAATACAAAAGCGGTGGAAGACAGTGCAAGGGCAAAACCAATGACAAAGCTGATAGAAAGCTGCTGCTTAAAGAGTAATAGTATGATCAGCATAAGTACGCCACCGCTAATGAGGACTTGCAGACTTCCCATTACAAAAATAGAGTCACGCATTTCCCACAACCGCTGTGGTCTTAGTTCTAAACCAATCAGGAACATCAATAAAATGACACCGAATTCGGCAAGTTCCATAATTGCTTCAGGGTCATGTGCAATATTTAAAACACTAGGACCTAGAAGTATTCCTGTAAATAAATAACCTAAAACTGTTGCTATCCCTAGGCGTTTGCCAAGAGGGACTAAAATCAGAGAAGCTCCAAGAAAGATTGTTGCTTGCAGTAGGAATGACATTCATTGCCTCGAATGTATTAGTCTCTTTTAAGTGTAAAGCCAAAAAGGCTTCTTCACACCATGATATTCAAATCATCTAATTAAATTCTTGCGGATCGACATCAATTGATAGCCTGAGTTGATGCTGTCTTGGTGCATGAACCAATTGAGACCACCATTGTCTTAAGTAAAAATGTAGGCGAGCACGGTCAGCAGATAAAATCACCATGTGGGCACGGTAGCGTCCCGCTTTACGTTCCATCGGCGCTGGAATAGGTCCCCAAATATCAACAATCTCACCAGCGATTTGACGAAGTTGCTCGGCTGCTTCATTTAAAAATTGTAAGGTATAGTCACGATCTTTAGATTCTGCACGTATTAGTACTGCATAGCGATAAGGTGGCAGCAAAGCTACTTTACGTTCAGCCAGCGTTTGTTTGGCAACTGCGCGATAATCTTTTTCAATGAGCGTGGTGAGTAATGGATGGTCAGGTCTTAATGTTTGTAAATAAACATGGCCTTTGTGTTCACCACGACCTGCACGACCAGCGACTTGTACAATCAGCTGCGCCGTACGTTCTGGCGCACGGATGTCTACACTGAGTAAACCTGCATCAATATCTAAAATGGCAACTAATGTGACATGTGGAAAATGATGGCCTTTTGCCAACATTTGAGTGCCGAGTAAAATTGTTGGTTTGTTTTGATGAATACGATCATAGATTTTTTGCCAGCTTCCGACACGACTGGTACTGTCACGATCGACCCGAATGACATCATGATCTGGAAATAGTTCTTGTAAGTGCTCTTCAACCTTAGCGGTTCCTGCACCTAAAGTTTTTAAGCTTTTTTGCTGACATTCAGGGCAATGATCGGGTAAGCGATGAATGGTTCCGCAGTGATGGCAGTGTAAATAAGAATAAGGCTGAGTGTGTAAGGTAAAATGCGCGTCGCAATGCGGACAATTTGCTTGCCATCCACAGCTTTCACAAACCAGTACAGGTGCATAGCCACGACGGTTTAAAAAGATTAAAACCTGTTCTTTTCTAGCTAATGTATGTTTGATTTGTTCAATAAGGGGTTGGCTAATTCCATGCTGCTTTTTGACAATTTTAAGGTCTATCAAATGCATTTTAGGCAAAAGTGCATGTCCAGCACGTTTGTTGAGTTGCAGTGCAGTTAATTTGCCAGTTTCGACTAAATAATAACTATCAATACTTGGTGTTGCCGAGCCTAAAATAACAGGGCAGCTTTGCAAGTGACCGCGGTACAGTGCGACATCCCGCGCATGATAACGGAAGCCTTCTTGTTGCTTATAAGACAGGTCGTGTTCTTCATCTAAAATGATGAGGCCTAAACGTGGCAGTGGCGTATAGATGGCAGAGCGCGTTCCTAAAATAATAGACGCTTTTCCGGTCTGTGCCTGTTGCCATGCTTGTAGGCGTTTAGAGTCATTTAAGCCAGAGTGCAATAAAGCAATATCACAGTTAAAACGAGACTTAAAACGGGAAATAGTTTGAGGGGTTAAGCCAATTTCAGGTACTAACACCAGTACTTGTTTACCTTGCTTTAGCACCTCGTGCATGATGTGCAGATAAACTTCAGTTTTACCACTTCCAGTTAAGCCATCTAGTAAAAAGGCTTGGTATTGATGTTGCGCGTTTACGACGTGCTGGGTTGCTTTCTTTTGGTCTTCATTGAGCGTGAGCGGCATTTGTGCCAATTGAACAGGTGTTGGGCTAAAGTCGTGTGGTTCGAATGTGCAATCAACCAATCCTTTCTTTTGAAGCGCTTTAAGCGTTGCAGTTTCTACACCACTTAAATTGAGAATATTTTCTGTAGTTCCTGCAGGGTGTAATTTTAAAATTTGATACGCATCTTGTTGCTTAACAGAACGTTTAAGAAGTGCTTCAACATTGTCACAGGGAGTGATTTTCCAAAGATGGAACAAAACATCCATCGGTTTACCCTGACGCAATAACGCGGGTAGGGCGGTTTGCATAACCTCACCAATTGGAAATTGGTAATATTGCGCGGACCATGTCAATAAACTTAAAACTTGTTCATCTAAAATTGGTTCTTCATCTAAAAGTTCAGAAATGGCTTTAAGCTGAAATTTGCCTGTAAATGGCTCATGTGGATTTACTTTTTCTGTAATGATACCAATCAGGTTTTGGCGTCCAAATGAAATAGCGACGCGTGAGCCTACGTGAGCCCGTTCATATTGTGCTTGGGTGAGTGTATAGTCAAAAGTGTCGTACAGATGCACAGGTACGGCTACACGCACACGATAAACAACTGAATCTGGCTTTGGCGTTATGGTCATAGAGGCTCATTTCGTCAATTTTAAAAAACGGCATAGCGTCGTGAAGAGGACTTGGGTATTCTACACAGGCTATAGAACGAATATGAATGATTGCGTAGCATAGATGCAACAGCAGCGACTATTATTTTTGGAAAATTAGAACATTACCATGCCTGCATATCAATTTACTGCCATTGATGCTTCAGGGAAGCAGCAAAAAGGAGTGCTTGAAGGAGATTCAGCACGCCAGATTCGCCAACAATTACGCGATAAAGCATGGACACCAATTAGTGTTGACCCTGTTGAACAAAAAGATAAACATCAGAGTCAGGGGTTATTCCAAAAAAAGTTCAGTGCTTATGATTTGGCACTCATGACCAGACAACTTTCTGTTTTGGTTGCGGCCGCGATTCCTCTAGAAGAAGCTTTACGTGCGGTGAGCAGGCAAAGTGAAAAACCGCATGTGCAAAACCTTTTATTATCTGTCCGTTCTCGCGTTTTAGAAGGGCATTCACTCGCACAAGGGATGCAACAATCTGGACGGTTTCCAGACCTCTATATTGCAACGGTCGCAGCAGGTGAGCGTTCTGGGCATTTAGATCTGATTTTAGATCAGCTCTCGGATTACACCGAAAACCGTTTTGCCATGCAAAAGAAAGTTCAGGGCGCCATGATTTACCCAATCATTTTAATGCTGATGTCTTTTGGTATTGTGATGGGCTTAATGACTTATGTTGTGCCAGAGATTGTAAAAACGTTTGACCAGAGTAAAGATGCCTTGCCGTGGATTACAGTTGCTTTAATGAAAGCCAGTGATTTTATCCGTCATGCTTGGGTGTTTATTATTATTTTTGCAGTTGTGGGAATTGTCGTATTCGTACGATTTTTAAAAACGACTGCTGGGCACTATGCTTTTGATCGATTAACACTCAAATTGCCATTATTCGGTAAACTGTCACGTGGTATTAATTCTGCACGATTTGCCAGTACTTTATCTATTTTGACTCGTTCAGGCGTACCTTTGGTCGATGCCTTAAAGATTGGTGCAGCAGTGACTAGTAATTGGGTCATACGTGATTCAATTGCCCATGCAGCTGAGCGTGTTACCGAAGGTGGTAACTTGGGTACACAGCTTGAGCGCAGTGGTTATTTCCCACCAATGATGGTACAAATGATTCGAAGTGGTGAGGCATCAGGCGAACTGGACCGCATGTTAGAACGTGCATCGACCATGCAAGACCGTGAGGTTACAACATTTATTTCAACCTTACTGGCATTACTTGAACCACTTATGCTGGTTCTAATGGCAAGCATTGTACTGGTTATTGTAATCGCGGTTATGCTGCCAATCGTAAATATGAACAATATGATTTAATAACTTTGATATTAGAGATAATGATGAAGATGGTCATGAAACAAAAAGAGCACGTTAAGGATGCTCAAAAAACCTCAAGCGTAGCTTTCGGACTTGAGGCACGTTCGAGCGGTGCTCGAATGAAACGTGCCTCAGGCTTTACCCTCATTGAAGTCATGGTCGTGATTGTAATTTTAGGTGTCTTAGCAGCGTTAATCGTACCAAATGTCATGGGGCGTAGTGAAAAAGCTAAAATTGATACCACCCAAATTACATTAAAAGGTGTGGCTGGTGCTTTAGATCAGTACAAGCTTGATAACGGACATTTCCCAACCATGCAAGAAGGTGGGCTAGATGCTTTAGTTAATCAACCAGCAACAGCGAAAAACTGGATGCCGGGTGGCTATGTAAAAGGTGGTTATCCTAAAGACAGTTGGAAAAACGATATTCAATATGTCATTCCTGGGGCAGATGGTCGCGCTTTTGATTTGTATTCATTTGGAGCAGATGGCAAAGATGGTGGTGAGGGTAATGATGCGGATATTTATTATCAGCCTTAATTAAAAATACAATAGAGATTATCAATTCAGTTAAAAAGATAAACCGATAAATTCGAATTGATAATCTCTCTCAATCAGAAAAATATAATAAACAACTGAAAAATATAAATTAAAATTAATAATGATATTTGAGATTTATAATAAGAATTATTCCCATATTTAATAGTTACAAGAAAGTTAAAATGTAGAGAAAAATAAGCTATATATTTAAATGAAAGCTTTGCATAATAAATAAAAAGCACTTTATTCAATTAAAAAGGAGAGATTAAATGAAAGCATTTCTCATATTAGATGAACTGACTCAGTTTCATTGGGTAATGCTCAAGTCTGTCCTATTGATTTTGGGTTTATTGCCGCTTGCTGAAGTTTCATTAAAGCTATGGCTGAGTACAGAAGGAAGCAGCCAAATTATGATTGGCTTCTTTGCATTAAGTATTGTGAGTGCATGGTTGATGGTGAGCTTCTTTACCGCATTAAAAGCGAGTGTCTGGCAAGCTAAACAAATATCTACTAAATATGAGCAATTACTGTTTAAAGCTTATCGTTATGTACCCATGATCTTTTTATCAAGCTTAGTTGCTTATTTATCTTTGGAACTATCTATCGCTTTTTAATGATATTTTAAAACCAGATTTTTAGATAAAACGTAGATTGAATATCTACGTTTTATTTTTTAGTTAAGCAGGTTGTACCAATGTTGCCGTGATTTTACGAACAACAGGTAAGACTAAAAGTAACGTTGGAAAAGCAATTAGCCAAGAAATGACCCATGCAGACATCCAGACATAAAGGGAAAATTCTTCTAGTCCTAAACTTCGTAAAGTACTGACCATGGACACTACAAAAGTCATAATGATGGATAGAAGAAAAGGTAAAACGATAGATGTATAGCGATTTGGAAGTTTTCTAAAACTAGACAAAGATTTTGAGTTTTGCATTTTTGACTCCGTAAACCAACAAACGCCAGTGCCATTCAAAAATATAAAAATATTTTGAACAAATAGCTCCAAGCATTGTTGGAGGTATGTTGGCACGTTGATTGACGTAAACGTTTACGGCTTTTTAATGAGCAGATTTAATTTAGCATGAATTTTGAAAACTGGAAATAAAAAGAGGGTGTTTCTTTATTTGTACATATTATATGCTTCAAATCAGATATTTAAGAACATGAGAAAAAGTAAATGGAACAAATCGAGTGGAATGATTTTTTAAAAGTAGAGCTTCGCGTTGGTAAAATTATTCAAGCTGAAGTTTTCGAAAAGGCGCGTAAACCTGCCTATATTTTGCATGTAGATTTTGGTGAAGAATTGGGTATACGTAAATCGAGTGCTCAGATTACTAAACTTTATCAACCACAAGATTTAATTGGTAAATTAGTTGTTGCTGTGGTGAATTTCCCTAAAAAACAAATAGGGCCTATTCAGTCAGAATGCTTGGTGACAGGATTTCATAATGCAGAGGGTGAAGTAGCACTTTGTATCCCAGAGTTTGAAGTTCCTCTGGGTACAAAGCTATTATAATTTAGCGACGTGATTTAAAAGAAACGTCAACTTTACGTGGACGATAGATCCAACCTAAAATCAGCAGTAATACTGCAAATCCTAATACTGGATAATCACCTAAACGGTTATAAAGAGTTTGACCTTGCATGGCAGGTAAATCACCTCTCAAGACAAACTCTTTATCGAGCGGTGCTTGTTCAGTGATATGACCATTTTGATCAATAAACGCTGTTACGCCTGTGTTGGTTGCACGAATAAACCAGCGGCCATTTTCTTTAGCTCGCATCTGCACCATTTGTAAATGTTGCCACGGCCCGGCAGTACCCGTAAACCAAGCGTCATTAGATACAGTCACTAAAAAGTCGCTGTCTTCTGCATTACGTCGGGTAAGGTTCGGATAAGCCACTTCATAACAAATTGCAGCAGCAAGCGCATGTCCTTTAATTAAGAGTGGTTTCTGGTTACTCTCACCACGTGAAAAACCGCTCATGCTAATATCATTTTGCATGGCTGGTAATACCCAAGAGAGTAAACCTGACAGTGGAATATATTCACCAAACGGCACAAGACGCTGCTTTTTATAAAGACCGCTTGAATCACTGCCAGAAGCCATAATACTGTTGTAATACAGCGGGCTACCAACTTCATGAGATTTGGTAACATCCCAGTAAGGAATTCCGGTTACCCATGCAGTGTGGTTCTTTTTAGCTTGTGCATCCATTGCATCCAAAAACGGTTCAATGTCAGTTTGGAAGAGTGGAATTGATGATTCAGGCCATACAATTAAGTCACGACCCCATTCAGATTGAGTCAAACCTGCATAAATTTCTAATGTTCTGACTTGATATTCAGTCAGCCATTTTAAATCTTGTGGAATGTTACCTTGAATGAGCGAAACGCTAAGTGGTTTAGCAGCTTTAGGTTTTACAAACTGTATATATGATGCTCCCCATGCGCCTAAAACCAATAGGGCAGACGGGATAACCCAGAAAATACGCTTGCGCAGAACTTCAACTAAAGCACACGCTAATACAATAACAACGAAGGAAATTGCATAAATACCGAATAGAGGTGCGTAACCATCGAGTAAACGTTCAGTAAAAGCGTAACCGACAAACAGCCATGGGAAACCTGTAAATACCCAAGTTTTTGCCCACTCGAAAACAATCCAGAGCGGTGCAAAAGTCAGTGGCGTTTCAGGGAAGAAACGTCGGTAAACCCAAGTCTGAAGTGCGGTGAATAAGCCCATAAGCAGGGCCATAACAGCAATCATACCTACGCTTAGAAAAGCATTGGTATCGCCATATACATGGATGGAAGTGTAGAGCCAAAAAGCGCCTACAAACCATAAGCCGAAGCCATAGCTCCAGCCAATTGCAAATGCTTGTTTAGCTGAGCGTTTATGTAGTGATGCATAGAGTAGGGCTGGAGATAAAATTGCCAACCACCACCAATAATAAGGTGCCAGTGAAAAACTGAACACGGCACCTGAAAATAAAGCAATGAGTAAAGGAAAAATTAAAGGAAGCTGTTTTTGTTGTTGCGAAGAATCTAACAGCTTTTCAAAGTATGCTCTCATTGACGTACAGCTCGAATCAGATGAATAGTGCGGGCATCTGCTTCAACGATTGTAAATAACCAATTTCCAAGCTCAACAGTTTGACCTTGTAAATCACTTACCAGACCAATCTCTTGAAGCAATAAACCGCCGACAGTTTCTACTTCATCGTCAGAAAAATCAGCATCTAAAACAGTATTGAAATGTTCGATTGGTGTAAGTGCTTGCACCATCCATGCATTTGCTACTGTATGGTCATTGTCCGGAACAATGTACTGAGCATCTTCATCAGCAGTGTCATGTTCGTCTTCAATTTCGCCAACGATTTCTTCAAGAATATCTTCGAGCGTAACAAGACCAGCTGTTGAACCATATTCATCAATCACAATGGCAATGTGAGTCTGAGTATGTTTCAACATGCGTAGAACCTGATCGGAACGCGCACTTTCTGGAACAAATAACGGTTGACGCATAAGAACTCGAATATCGACTTTGGTATTCGGTTCGGTTAGAAACGGTAGTAAATCTTTTGCGAGCAAAATCCCGACAACATTATCAGGCTGATCAGAAGAGAAGACTGGAAAGCGTGAGTGAGCAGACTCGACCAATACATCAAGAATATCAAGTAACTGATCATCTTCTTGCAAACTGATCATTGCTGTTCGTGGTGTCATGACTTCACGAATTTTTGTAGCTGGAAGGTCAAGAACACCTTCAAGCATGGCAACAGTATCTGGTTCTAAAAAGCGACGTGAATTTTGGACTAATTTTAATAATTCATCACGGGTTTCTGGTGCTGTGCCTAACCATTTTCGTAAGCCGCGCATTCCCCACGACGGACTTGGTTCCTCTTGCATGATCTTTCCTAAAGACTCAATCTATCAAATGAATACTTTGAATCATACCGAAGAAAACATGCTTATGCATCTATAAAACAAGCTAAAAGACAAAACGTATATTGTTATGTAAAAGCCAGTTACAGTTAACAGCGCAGTAATTTGTTTATGCTAAAATGTGAAAATTCTATTTGTTCGAGTTTGTTATGTCAGAGCAACCCATTTCACCTACTGTACAACTCAATACGCGTGGTTTACGTTGTCCGGAACCTGTCATGATGTTGCATCAAGCCATCCGAAAATCTAAATCAGGGGATGTAGTTGAAGTCTTCGCAACAGATAATTCGACCTCGTGGGATATTCCTAAATTTTGTATGCATTTAGGCCATGAGTTGCTTTTGCAAGAAGAACGCTTAGATGAAAATGGTCATAAAGAATTTCATTATTTGGTGAAGAAAGGGTAATAGAATAATAAGGCTTCTAATAATGACGATTAGAAGCCATTAATAATTCAAATTTAATTTGAAATGATAATTTTTTACAAATAAGAATCGTTATATAATTTATAAAATTAAGTATATAAATGACGTATAAAAATGAATGAATATTTTGTAAAACGAAGCTTATTTATTTTTCTTTGGTTTTTCTGTATTGCCATTTTATTAAATCTAGAAACTTCTTGGTTATCTGAAACTGTTGCTGTCATTATTTTAGTTACTGTTGTTATTTTTGGCTCAATTCTGTTGGGTTATAGAAATACATATTTTGCTCCCGAACCAAAAATAAAGATGAGTCTGATTTTACATACAAGTTTTATGGGGCTTATGTTAGTTATTGATTTATTGCTTGGTAAGTCAGTTTGGTACTTCGATTTAGCTCGAAACTTTGGTTTTCTTGGCCTGTTTTTATTAGGCTCATTTATTTTTTATAAAAAGAACCTCAATTTAAACGTAGCAAAAATACCGCCTTTTCAATAAGCAGATTCCAATAAAAAAGCCCCGAATAATCGGGGCTTTTTTTGTTACATGTTTGGATAGTTTGGACCACCGCCACCTTCTGGCGTTACCCATGTGATGTTTTGAGATGGGTCTTTAATGTCACAAGTCTTACAGTGAACACAGTTTGCTGCGTTAATCTGGAAGCGTTTAGAGCCATCATTATCTTCCATGATTTCATAAACACCAGCAGGGCAGTAGCGCTGTGCAGGCTCATCCCATTTCGGTAAGTTTACATTTACTGGAATTGAAGGATCAGTAAGCTTCAAGTGAGCTGGCTGATTTTCTTCATGTACAGTGTTTGAGATAAACACAGAAGATAAACGGTCAAATGTAAGCTTGCCATCCGGTTTTGGATAGTTTGGCTTGAAGCTAGTTGCATCGACAGTTTTCAATACAGCAAAGTCTTGCTTCAAGTCATGTAAAGTGAATGGCACTTTAAAGACGTTTTGGTCGATAAAGTTAAATGCACCACCAATCCATTGACCAAATTTATGCATTGCTGGGCCAAAGTTACGAGAGTTATAAAGCTCTTCTTTTAACCAGCTGTTGTTGAATTTGTCAGTGTATGAAGTTAATTCTTTAGTGAATAAATCTTCGCCTTCGGTAACACGTGCAATCGCAAGGTCACCGCCTTTTTCTACACCAGCAGCAATCGCTTCAAATACAGCTTCACCACATAACATGCCTGATTTCATGGCAGTGTGTGAGCCTTTGATTTTTGCAAAGTTTAAGAAACCTGCGTCATCACCAATCAAGCAACCGCCTGGGAAAGTCAATTTAGGCAATGAGTTGAAACCGCCTTTCACTACAGCACGTGCGCCGTAAGAAATACGCTTACCACCTTCTAAATACTGTTTAATCAGTGGGTGAGTTTTCCAGCGCTGCATTTCCATGAATGGATACATGTGTGGATTTTCATAAGACAAGTCCACGATCATACCCAAAGTCACTTGGTTGTTTTCAGCGTGGTATAACCACCAACCACCAGAAGAACCAGTTTCAGCCAATGGCCAACCAGCACCGTGCATCACTAAGCCCGGTTTATGTTTTGCTGGGTCAATTTCCCAAAGCTCTTTAATCCCGATACCGTAGTGCTGAGGATCAGCATCTTTATCAAGGTTGTATTTAGCAATGAGGCGTTTGCCTAAGTGACCACGGCAACCTTCAGCAAAGAGAGTGTATTTAGCGTGAAGTTCATAGCCTGGAGTAAAGTTATGTGTTGGTTCGCCATCTTTACCAATGCCCATGTCACCAGTTTGAATACCTTTTACAGTACCGTCTTCATGGTAAAGCACTTCAGATGCAGCAAAGCCAGGGAAGATAGAAACTTCTAGTTCTTCAGCTTTTTGACCTAACCAACGAACAACATTACCTAAAGAGATAACATAGTTACCATCATTGTGCATGGTTTTAGGAACCATCCAGTGAGGTGCTTCTTTAGAAGTGGTTTCTGAAAGTAAGAAGAATGTCTTGTCTTCAGTTACAGGTACGTTAAGAGGCGCGCCTTCATCTTTCCAGTTCGGGAAAAGTTCATTGATGGCACGTGGCTCAAGCACAGCACCAGACAAGATATGCGCACCTACTTCAGAGCCTTTTTCAACTACACAAACAGAAAGATCGGGTAAGTTTTTTTCAATCGCTAATTGACGGATCTTAATCGCAGCAGACAGACCGGCAGGTCCTGCACCTACGATGACAACGTCAAACTCCATCGATTCACGTTCGATGTGTTCCATGTAGGACTCCTCAATACTTAAAGGTGGCAACCGTCATATTCAGAAATTCGGTGCTGCCGTGAGTGTTTTAATCCATAGGCGCAAATATGCTATTGTGCCTTTTATCGTTTTGGCTAGTATAGTTTTAAACCATGATCTAGCCAATTGGCTGAGTCGTCATATTTTTTCGTCAGCAAGGCATAAACTATGGTAAATCAAAATAATTCCCCATCGGATATGGGAAAAATACCGTTATCTGATGATAAAAACTTAATGAACATTGCACAATACTTAAAAGGTGTACAGCAAAGTCACAAAAGGTCAATTCCACCTTTAGAGCAGTGGCATCCAAAGCATTGCGGCAAAATGGATTTGACGGTTAAAGCCAATGGAGAATGGTGGCACGAAGGTCAATTAATTAAGCGCCAAGCCCTATTAGATCTATTTACCAAAGTCCTATGGAAAGAAGAAGGGAAATTCTACCTGAAAACCCCCGTAGAACAAATTGAAATTGAGGTTGAAGATGAACCTTTATTAGTCAATCAGGTCGATCAAGTTGAAATTTCAGGTGATCAATTTTTACAACTGACCACGACCAATCAAGATGTGATTTTGGTTGATGCTGAACATCCAATTTTTATGCGTGAATATGCAGGGGAGTTACGCCCTTACGTACATGTGCGTTTTGGAATTAATGCGCTTATTCAACGTCAGTCTTTTTATCACTTAGTGAACTATGGAACACTCGTCGAAAAACAGAATGGTGAAACCGTTTTAGAGTTAAAAAGTGGTAATTTGCTCTTGCAATTAGGCACTTGAGGTTTAAGCTTTAGGAAGTGAAATTTTCTAACACTTCAGTACAGCTATGACCGCCATACAACCTCTATTTACCGATCTAGAACCTATGCCTAAAGCATCAGCAGATGCCCCAATTGGTATTTTTGATTCGGGAATTGGAGGAATGTCAGTTGCAGCAGAAATAGCTAGATATTTGCCGAATGAACGCATTGTGTATTATGCCGACACAGCCTACGTTCCTTATGGCCCACGTTCTGATGAAGAAATTAGAGAACTCACAGCCCGAGCCGTTGATTGGTTATACCGCCAAGGTTGTAAAATTGCGGTAGTTGCATGTAATACTGCTTCAGCATTTAGCCTTGACCATTTACGTGAACATTATGGTGAACACTTTCCAATCGTAGGGTTAGTTCCCGCATTAAAACCTGCCGTATTACAGACACGGTCTAAAGTGGTTGCGGTGTTGGCCACACCTGCTACTTTTCGTGGGCAACTCATTAAAGATGTTGTTGAGAAGTTTGCTGTTCCAGCAGGAGTTAAAGTCATGACTTTAACCAGCCTTGAACTTGTTCCTTGTGTAGAAGCGGGACAGCAAATGGGAGAGGCGTGTTTAACGGCATTAAAAGATGTTTTACAGCCTGCCGCTGAGCAAGGTGCAGACTATTTAGTGCTCGGTTGTACGCATTATCCTTTCTTAAATGAAGCAATTCATCATCTTTTTGATAACCAATTCACACTGGTTGATTCGGGATTCGCAGTTGCCCGACAAACAGCCCGTATTTTAATAAAAAATGCGTTATTATGTGACGAAATAGGTCAGAATGTTGCACGTATTGAATGTTACGTCAGCGGAAATAATGCTGACGCACTGCAACCTGTTTTACAACATATGATTCCACAAGAGTTAACTTGGACACTTCATAATCTGAACTGATCTTTTAGCATCATTTAGAAAATAGTGTTTTTTTATATTTATTATTTTATTTGGGGCGGTTCATGATCTTGGCTGATTTTAAGTCACATAGAGATCATGAGGCGAAAGGGTATTGTTATGCTCGATACACGCTATCAGATTTTTATTTCAACGTCTGGCCGCGATATGCAGCCAGAGCGAATGGTTTTGTCTCAAACCTTGGTGGGGATGGGTTTCTTTGCTTGGGGACTAGAGCATCGAACACCTTTAACAACTACACTTGCACGTCGACAAATTGATGAATGTGATTATGTAATCTTACTTCTAGGAAGTCAGTATGGAGAACAATCGATTTCTGGTGTGAGTTATCTGTCTTTAGAATATGAATATGCGTTAAGTCAGGCTAAACCTATTATTGTGTTCATGCATGAACAGCCTGAAAGTCGTGAAATAGATTTACAAGAAACACATCCACAACTTAAAGATAAATTTCTCGCATTTAGAAAAAAGTTATTACACGAAGCAAAGCATATTTTTTACTTTAAAACTCCACGTGAATTGGAGTTGGCTGTCCGTTTAAATATTCCTTTAATGGTTGAGCAACATATGGGACAAGGTTGGGTTCCTGCTCATCAAGCTCAGCAGTTAGAAGATGAAATTAGACTCTTAAGAAGTAAAATTTTGCGTTTAGAACAGCGAGTAACCGAGCCATCAACTCAGTTAAATGAAGTCGCACCACAAGATATTTTTGTATTTGAATATCAGATTCAAGCATTTCAGGATGGCAACTTTAAAGAGCTTAAACGACAACGACAAATGACGTGGTCTCAGTTGTTGAGCGTGCTGGCAAAGCGCTTTGAAACAGCTGTGCCAGAAGAGAATTTTGGAATTTGTCTGAATGAATATTTAAATCAGGCTGGCTTAGAAGATGCCCGTCAGGAATTACCTCGTGCACATGCGGTGGCTTGCGCACAGATTAATCATAAGGCACTGTTTCGAATTAAAAATCAAATGCAATCACAAGGCTGGATTGTCCCAACACAAACTGAGCAATCATATGACCTTTGGAAACTAACCACTAAAGCTCAAAAGATATTGCTTAGTTATAAATGGAACCATCGAGGCGTTCGATTAAAAGCTTAGAGCGATTCAATTTATATATGACACTGAAAACTGTTACATTAGTGTCATAAGATGAACTGAAAGGCATTTACACATGTCGTTTGAACAAAAACCGAAAGTTACTGTCATTTTAGCGAATTTAGGCACACCAGATGAGGCGACTGTGTCTGCGGTGCGCCGTTTTTTAAAACAGTTTTTATCTGATTCACGCGTGATTGAAATACCAAAATTCATCTGGTGGATTATTTTAAATCTGTTCGTCTTACCTTTTCGTCCGAAAAGAGTAGCGCATGCGTATGCTTCAGTATGGTCAGCAGATTCGCCAATGCGCGAAATTGTGTTTGAACAAACCAAACGTGTGCAGGCTTATTTAGAACAAGAAAATAAACAGTTTGATTTAACGGTTTTACCCGCAATGACTTACGGTAATCCGGGTATTGATAAAGTTTTAGAAAAATTGGCGTCGAACCCGCAAGAGCATGTCATCTTATTGCCTTTATTTCCTCAATATTCTGCAACGTCTACAGCGCCGTTATATGATGCATTTGCCAAGTGGATTCCAGCTCAGCGGAACTTGCCGGGTCTGACTATTATTAAAGACTATTATCAGCATCCTATGTTTATTCAAGCCTTGGCAGAAAGCGTTTTAGCCTACCAAGAGCAGCATGGTAAGCCTGAAAAACTGTTGATGTCATTTCATGGGATTCCACAGCCGTATGCAGACAAAGGCGACCCTTATGCAGATCGTTGTCGTATTACAGCAAAGTTAGTCGCGGAAGCTTTACATTTAAAAGATGATGAATGGGCAATTAGCTTCCAATCACGTTTTGGAAAACAAGAATGGGTGAAGCCTTATACAGATCAGCTTTTACAAGATTGGGCGAAGCAAGGTGTTAAGTCTGTTCAGGTATTAAGCCCAGCTTTTTCTGCCGATTGTTTAGAAACACTTGAAGAGTTAGCTATTCAAAATGCAGAGTTGTTTCAAGAAGCAGGTGGTGGTAGCTATGCTTATATTCCAGCTTTAAATAGCGATCAGGCTCATATTGATTTGCTTGCAGGTTTAGTTCAGGCTAATCTTGATGCCCTTACCCATACCTTAGCCCACCGTTAATTGCGTTTTAGCCAGAGGTTCTTATGCTGCAAGTCAAAATTGTTCCCGTTACTGCATTTGCTCAAAATTGTTCCCTTGTTTGGGACAGTGAAACGAAAGAAGCAGTTTTGATTGATGCAGGTGGTGATGCTGCTGTTTTGAAAAAAGAAGTAGAAGCCTTAGGTTTAAAAGTGAAGGCTTTGTGGCTAACTCATGGGCATTTAGACCATGCTGGAGCAGTAGGTGAGCTTGCCAAAGAATGGAGCGTTCCTGTTATTGGTCCACACAAAGAAGATCAGTTCTGGCTAGACATGATTCAGGAAGTATCAGCACGTTATGGCTTTCCAATTCCACAACCTGTCAAAGTCGATCAATGGCTTGAAGGTGGTGAAGTACTAAAATTGGGTGAAGATGAATTTGAGGTACGCTTTGCTCCAGGGCATACGCCAGGTCATGTAGTTTTCTATAATAAAAACCACGGCTTACTTTGGACGGGCGATGTTCTGTTTAAAGGTTCGATTGGGCGAACAGACTTCCCACGTGGTAACCATGAGCAGTTGATTGAATCGATTAAACGTGAGTGTTTTAGTTTGCCAGATGATACTCAGTTTATTTCTGGACATGGTCCAATGAGTACCATTGGCTATGAAAAGCAATTTAACCCGTTTGTCGCGGGTAAAGCAGGTTAATCTTCATAATCATCTTCATTTTGACTACCCTTGTTTTGCTGAGGAGCATCTTGGGTAGGCAGTCTATATTCATCATTTGCCCAAGCGCCTAAATCAATTAATTTACAACGCTCAGAACAAAATGGACGAAATTCATTGCCTTCCCAAACACTTGGTTCACCACAACGTGGGCAGGGAAATGTACGTGGCATAAAGCGATATCCTCAAAGTGAAGAGAAATAGATTAGGCAAAAGTCAGGTGACTTGTTAGACTTATGCCGATTTTTATTTAGTTTGATGTGATTATGCCGATTCGTCAATTTCAAGCACAACGTATGCAAGCGCCTCGTGATTTTACTCCAATTGAAAATACCCCGATTTGTGTAGAAATTGGAGCGGGCAAGGGCAAACATGCTTTGCTTTTTAGTGGGCAACAGCCACAGCACACGTTGTATGCAATTGAACGAACTCGAGAAAAATTCTTGGCAATGCAAAAGCAGCATGGTCTGGAACCAAGAGATAACTTGGTGCCTGTACATGCAGATGCTTTACCTTGGGTAGTGCATGCTTTGCACCCCGCTCAAGTTGAACATTTCTTTATTCTCTACCCAAATCCAGAACCACATAATCCAGCACAGCGCTGGTTGAACATGCCATTTTTTGAGTTCCTGTTATCACGTCTGCAAACAGGTGGAACCATTACTCTGGCAAGTAATATTCCTGAATATATTGAAGAGGCAGAGCAGCAGTTATTAAATGTATGGAAGCTGCCTTACCAAAAAGAAAAAATTGCTCAAACATCTGCACGTACTCATTTTGAAATTAAGTATTTAGAGCGTGGTGAGCTTTGTCAGCAGCTAATTATGACCAAGCCTGAAGGTTATCAAACTCGATTTGATGAGTTCGCGCCATTGCAAGGGCAAACACATGGCGAATAAGCGGGTTGCCATTATTGGAGCAGGCCCAGCAGGTCTTATGGCTGCTGAGGTGCTGAGCCAATACGCTTATGATATTGATGTCTATGAACAAAAACCTTCCGCTGCACGCAAGTTTTTGATGGCAGGTAAAACTGGGTTAAACATCTCGCACGCCGAACCTTTAGCACAGTTCATTGACCGTTATGACCATGCCGAATGGCTCAAACCGTGGGTTGAAAAATGGGATGCAGTCTGGATTCAAAGCTGGATGAAAAGTCTAGGAATTGAATCTTATGTGGGCACCTCAGGTCGCATTTTTCCTGTCGAAATGAAAGCTGCTCCTTTACTGCGTGCTTGGCTCAAGCGCTTAGCAGAACAACAAGTTAAATTCTTTTATCGTCATCGTTGCATTAATTTACAAGGTACAACGGTGACTTTAGAAAACCAAAATAATCAAAGTACTGAAACTTTTACCCAGCAATACGATGCGGTTGTATTGGCTTGTGGTGCGGTGTCGTGGTCTCAATTGGGTAGTGATGGTGCTTGGCAGCAATGGATAGATCAATCCAGTATTGAACCTTTTCAAGCAAGTAATGCAGGGGTATTGCACACTTGGTCAGCTTTTATGGAAAGCTGTTTTGGTGAACCTTTAAAGCGTATTAATGCGTGGGTTGAGCCTAGCCAAGTTACTCATGGCGATATTGTGATTACTCACTATGGTTTAGAAAGTGGTGTTATTTATAAACTTGGACGTGCTTTACGAGAACAGCAAAAACAAGGGAAAAGCTTAAATCTATTTTTAGATTTATTGCCCGATGTAGAGTTGTTCCAGTTAATTAAAAAATTGCAGGCTGGTAAAAAACAATCGCTCACTAATATCTGGCGTAAAGCAGGCTTAGACACAGCTAAAATTAACCTAATTAGAGAAGTCGTTGATAAAGCGTTATGGAGCCAACCAGAGACTATGGCTCAGCAAATTAAAGCACTTCAAATCAAGTTAGATGGCTTTAGGCCTATTGAAGAGGCGATTAGTTGTGCTGGTGGTATTAAGCAAAAAGCATTAACTGAGAACTTGAGCCTTAAACAAATCTCAGGTGTGTTTTGTTGTGGTGAAATGCTAGATTGGGATGCTCCTACAGGTGGATATTTACTTACAGCATGCTTTGCTACAGGGCGAGCGGCTGGTGAAGGTGTACATTCATTCTTAGAAAAATAACAGCGAATTTGGTGCTATTTTTGATATGTGAAAAGTGTTATTTTTGAGCGATCAATAATAATAGGATTTACGAGAACATGTCTCAAGCATCACCAGTTTATCAAGGAAGTTGTTTGTGCCAAGGTATTCGCTATGAAATTAAAGGCGATATCGGGGATATCATTCAATGCCATTGTCAACGTTGCCGAAAATCCAATGGAACAGCATTTGCCACCAATGCTCCTGTTAAAAGTACAGATTTTAAAATTACCCAAGGTGAAGACTTAGTCAAAAAATTCGCTGTGGAAGGTGTATACCGTTGGTTCTGTAGCGAATGTGGTTCACCTTTGATTAGTTCGCGTGATGCGCAGCCTGAACTGTATCGTGTAAGAATTGGGACACTGGATACACCATTAGACCAAAAACCGACAATGCATATTTTTGCTGCCTCTAAGGCAGAGTGGGAATGCATTCGTGACGATTTACCGCAATACGATGAACGTCCATGATTTAAAAAGTATGTTTAAATCAAATTCAAGATGATCTAATATACTTAAAACGGGGAGATGGCATTCCTCCCCTGAAAAACCGCCGTATTGGCTAATGATGCCTACGTTACCCTCATGTATTTATATATCGCTGGGTACGTAGGTTATTGCGTACTCTGCTTATTTTTGGAGTACGCCATGTCATATTTTCCTTCATTATTTTTTGCTCTTTTAGCGTCTATCTAAAGGGGTGGTCTTATGTATTATTCTCTACTTTCAATTGCTTTAGGCTCAGTTCTAGGGGCGTGGTTACGTTGGTTTTTAGGTTTAAAACTGAACCCGATTTACCCGCAAATTCCGCTCGGTACTGTCACTGTTAATTTGGTTGGTGGTTTTATTATTGGTTTTGCGATTGCCTACTTTTCTCAAAGTGATTTAAGCCCGAATTATAAGCTCTTTGTGATTACGGGTTTTTGTGGTGCTTTAACTACGTTTTCAACGTTCTCAATTGAGATTGTGACTTTATTACAAAGTGGTAAGTTGGGAATGGCGATGTTGGGAATTTCCATTCATTTAATTGGATCGTTAATTTTTACGTGTTTGGGGTTGGCGACTTATTATTGGGTAGCAGGACATTGAGTGTTTGTTTTGGTTGAAATGTTTACTGCTGAGTCTTTTCAATAAAGTTTTATGCCTGGATTAGCCGTCGGCTCGACCTACTTTTGTTTTGGCAAAAATAGGCAAAACCATTTTCATCAACAGAACCTGTTATGTGTTTACAATTATCAAATATGTTGCAAAAACATTATATGGCTGATTTGAGTCAGGCTGTTGATGACTTACCGAGTATCGAATATAAGAGATTAATCAAATAATTTAATTAATAATTAGTCATTTACTATCGTGACAGACGGCATGGATGCCGTCGTTTCGCTGTGCTACATGGATGTAGCATCAGCGGGACAAAGGGTTTTGTCACTTTTGCCCTCAAAAGTGAGGCATTGCCTATTAATAGGCTTTCGAAAATCTCATAATTTGAGGCTGTGCTAAAAAAATGATTAAGCTTTTTCAGTTAAAGCCTGACCTTCAAACTTCACACCATCCCAACCATTTTGCATAAACTGACGAATATTTTGATGATCAGTGCCCTCAGGAGTAGCCAATACAGCTGCGTAGTGTTCTGCAAATAAACTTAAAGTTTGAGCTTGGTCTAAACCTTGTAACTTGGCAAAAGAGAAAACTTTTGCACTGCCTTGATTTTCAGTCGCAGCATTATGCTGTGCGCCATTTTGAAAAGCCGTTGGAGTATGTTGGTAACGTGCTTCAATATGAGCTAAAACGTCTGAAAATTTTGCTGTGCCTGCTTGTAATTGTGCAAGTAACTCTTGTGCCATTATCTTAAACTTCCTATTAAATGAGGGTTCAAGCATAGCATCGAATAGCAACTTTGAAAGCTTGGCGAATACAAAAAAATGATAAGTTGTGGGAAAAATAAGAAGAGTTTTTATACAAGTTGTGGATAAGTTATCTTTTATACACAACATAAAAAGATCGAAAAAATACACATAAAAAAAGAAGCCTAAGTGGAGGAGATAGTCTTAGGCTTCCAATGATTTAAGTGTATTGGTCAAATCTTAACGTAAGATTAACTCTTACGATTAAAGCGAGCGAAGCGTTTATTAAAGGTTGCAACACGGCCTTCGTTACTTGCTTGACGTACTTCACCTGTGTAGAAAGGGTGAGATGCACTTGAAATATCAAGGGTTACATAAGGATAGACTTTTCCTTGATATTCTTTGGTTTGTTTAGACTGAAGAGTACTACCAATTAAGAAGTACACGTCTGCATTGGTGTCATGAAATAACACTTGTTGATAAGCAGGATGAATATCTTTACGCATGAGAGATTGTCCTAAATTATTTTTGATTAAAGAAATGTTATAACATACCAATTAAAAAGTCAATGTAACCCCTAGAAGGCTACATTGATCAGTAAATTAAGTTAGTTAGAAGGCGGGACAAGCTCTTCAAATAGTCCATTCAAATTGTCATGAACTTTTAAGTGAATGAGGTTCCAGTAGTGTCCTGAAATGGTTCTGTTGACCATTAATGTATCCGGTGAAGGCTTAAAGACATCCCAGTACTTCAAAGATTTTTTCACAACCAGCATGCCATCATGATGTGATGAGTTCTCGGCAAAATCATAAGTGGTGGTAAGCGGACGTAATAACACTTCAATCCAGAGTTTATAAAGATCGCTCGGGAATTTGCCTTTTTCGGCTAGTGAATGTAGCTCAAGTAACTCAGTTTCAATCAAATCGATATTTTCATGACGAGCTGCATTTACTAAGCGTTTAAAGCTATACACAATTTCATTTGAAAGTGTTTTAACACTGCCATAGTCATAAATAATGACGCTACCGTCTTGGCGGAAGGCAAAGTTACCCGGGTGGGGATCACAGTGAAAACGTTTTAAAAAGAACATTTCCTGACCTAAAGCACGAATCAAACGACGTCCAATCGTATTTCGAATTTCAATAGGCCATGCACTGGCAGTTTCAATGCTGTCACCTTGTTCGAGGCTCAAGGTTAAAATACGTCTTGAAGAATAATCTTTATAAACAGTAGGGATGATAATTTTGTCATCTAACTGGCTATGAAATGTTTTAAAAACTTCAAGGTTTTGAGCCTCGATTTCATAGTTAAGTTCTGCTGAAAGACTATCCTGAATTTCTGCAAAAAGCTGATCTTGTAGCTTTTTATCAATTTTAAGTACGCCCATTAAACGAAGGGCTAAACGCACTTGTTTTAAGTCACTTTCACAGGCCTCATCAACACCCGGATATTGCACTTTAACAACGACTTGTTCGCCACTAGGTAGTGTAGCTTTGTGAACTTGGCCAATTGAAGCAGCTGCAAAAGGTTCTTGGTCAAAAGATTTAAAGGCAACATTGAGCGGTTTTCCAAGCTCACGTTCAACTTGTTGCTGAATGGCAGCAAAAGGCATGGCTGGGGCTTGGCGTTGTAACTTTGAAATTGCTTTGGCGACTTCGGGTGGGAAAATATCTTTATATTGAGATGCAATTTGGCCGACTTTCATGACGGCACCTTTCATTTCACCTAAGGTATCAGCAATTTGCAAACCAATATCCTGAAATAACTTGGTTTTTGAAGCCAACTTTTGCTCTTCATCTGCGGTCAAGTTTCGAATCGAGTTAGAAACGGTTTTCGTTGCAATGCTCGCGGTCATTCCTGCAAGTTTCATAAATCGTTTGCCGGGTGAACTTGCATTCTTTGCCATATCTTCGATACCTCATTGACTACAACATAATATTGCCTAGTTTTGATCATAGGTGACAAAGCTTAAAAAGCCTATATGAAATTGTTTATCTCATGTAAGAAAATTTTCGAAAAACAAAATGTTATTTTTATAGTAAAAAATATGAAAAGCTTGTGAAAATCCATTTCATAAACAAAGCTTTAATATCTATAAAGTGCCTGTTTTTTTGGTGGTAATGTGAATGACAGGTTAAATAAAAATAGAGATAACAAAAGTTATGACAAGTTTAAGTTCGGCCCATGGGCGGTCTCAGGCGGTTCCTTTATCTGTGTTTGAGCAGTCAAAAGATGCGCATATTATTCGTTCTGATGAAGAAGCAATTGAGGTTGCCAAACAACTTGCTCAAGAGTTTGCACAAGAAGCATCTGAGCGAGACAGAGAGCGCCGTTTACCCCTAAATGAAATTCAACAGTTCTCACAAAGCGGCTTATGGGCCATTACGGTTCCTAAGCAATTTGGTGGTGCACAAGTCAAATATCGAACTTTGGCTGAGGTCATCAAAACAATTGCGAGTGTTGATCCATCTCTTGCACAGCTTCCCCAAAATCACTTGGCTTTTATTGAACATTTACGTCTTGATGCAGGCCCAGAACAACAACAATTCTTCTTTAAC
Source organism: Acinetobacter sp. IRS14 (assembly GCF_034650275.1). Classification (NCBI taxonomy): domain Bacteria; kingdom Pseudomonadati; phylum Pseudomonadota; class Gammaproteobacteria; order Moraxellales; family Moraxellaceae; genus Acinetobacter; species Acinetobacter sp. IRS14. The sequence continues at coordinate 242,792 of NZ_JAOVFN010000002.1, read as the reverse complement.
TTAGTGTTGAGAGGGATTCGTTTTGGCAATGCATTTTCGGAAAAACATAGCAAAACGGTGGCTGACCTCACTACCACATTAAAAAAGACCGAGCACGGTTATGAAATTAATGGGAAGAAGTTTTTTGCAACAGGCGCATTGCTGGCACATTGGGTTCCAATTGTCGCTGTGAATGAACAAGGGCAGCCTTATGCGGCGCTAGTTCCTCGGGAAACTTCAGGAGTGAATATTATTAATGACTGGTCTGGTTTCGGGCAAAGAACCACAGCCAGTGGGACCGTTGAACTTAATCAAGTTCCAGTACGTGAAGAATATCTCATTCCAATTTATCAGGCTTTCGAACGTCCTACACCAGCAGGTGCAATTTCACAATTTATTCAAGCTGCTGTCGACGCTGGTATTGCACGTGGTGCAATTGAAGAAACAATTCACTATGTCAAAAATCATAGTCGCGCATGGGTCGATTCAGGTTTGGAAAAAGCGAGTGATGACCCCTATACGATTGCAAATATTGGTGATTTAAAAATAAAACTTCGTGCCGCAGAGGCAGTATTAGATTTGGCAGGAGATGCGATTGATCAAGCGATTGCCGACACGACAGAAGAACATGTAAATCAAGCGACATTACTAGTTGCAGAAGCAAAAGTACTCACTACAGAAGTTGCGATTTTAGCAGCGAATAAGCTTTTTGAGTTGTCTGGAACACGTTCTACTTTGTCAGAGCTTAATTTGGACCGCCATTGGCGTAATGCTCGCACTCACACCTTGCATGATCCCGTGCGTTGGAAATATCACATTGTCGGTAATTATTACCTCAATGGCATCCATCCACCTCGTCATGCATGGAGCTAAAGTGAAGAAAAAATAAGATTAGGAGAATAAAGATGACAATTACGCAAATTGAATTAGAAGAGCTATCGGTAGGCGCCGATTATGAAAAGGTAGCAAGTAGATTTCGTCCAGTTTTTGAAAAAATTGCCCAAGGTGCAATTCAACGAGAAAAAGAACGAATCTTGCCTTTTGAACCGATTCAGTGGTTAAAAGAACTCAAATTAGGTGCAGTACGGGTACCCGTTAAATATGGTGGAGATGGGGTGTCATTGCCACAACTTTTCCAGCTTCTAGCAGAATTGGCGCAAGCAGATTCGAATATTGTGCAAGCGTTGCGTGGACACTTTGCTTTTGTCGAAGACCGTTTGGTTGCGCATAAAGAGCATTCGCAGGAAGTCTGGTTCCAACGCTTTGTACAAGGTGATCTAGTCGGTAATGCATGGACAGAAGTTGGAAATGTACAGATTGGTGACGTCGTTACCCGAGTCACTAAAGATGCTTCGGGTAACTTGGTGGTGAATGGTGAAAAGTACTATTCAACAGGAAGTATTTTTGCTGACTGGATCGATTTATTTGCTTACGATGAAGTAAATGACCGTCATGTGATTGCTGCTATTTATCGCCATGAAACTGGGGTAAGTGTGATTGATGATTGGGATGGCTTTGGCCAAAAGACAACGGGCAGTGGTACTTTAAAAGTGCATCAGGTGCATTTACCAGCCTCGCACCTTATTCCATTTGATCAGCGTTTTAAATATCAAACTGCTTTCTATCAAGTAGTACACCTTGCAACTCTAACAGGGATTGCGCATGCTGCGGTCGAAACTTTTAGCCAAGAAATACGTGAGCGAAAGCGTATTTTTAGTCATGGTAATGGTGACCTTGTTCGTCACGACCCACAAGTTTTACAGGTGGTGGGTAAAGCCTCGGCTCAAGCCTATGGAAGTCTAGCAATTACGATTAAAACAGCAGAAGCCTTACAGAAGGCTTATGAAAGTCACTTTAGTGAGTTAGAAGTGAAAGAACATCAGTTTAATGTAGATGCAGAGCTTGAGTCGGCACAAGGGCAGGTGGTGATTTCTAATTTGGTATTGGATTTAACCAGCCAGTTATTTAACGCTTTAGGTGCATCGGCAAGTAGTCAGGTTAAACAACTCGACCGTTTCTGGCGTAATGCACGAACAGTCTCTTCTCATAATCCGCTCATCTATAAAGAAAAGGTCATTGGCGATTGGGAAGTGAACCGTACCGATTTACCCTTTGTCTGGCAAATTGGAGCAAGCCCGCGGGCAAAGTCTGCATAAAATAAAAAAGCCGATGTTTCATCGGCTTTTTTATTAGGTTTGGCTTAAACGTTTTGTATTTAAATAAAGCCTTGAAAGTAATAAAACACAAGCAATGCTTAAACCAATAATCAAACCTAGCCACACACCAGCCACGCCCCAATGGGTATAACGCGCTAAATAAAGCCCAATAGGGAAAGCAATCACCCAATATGCCATGAGCGTAATCCACATCGGTGCTTGAGTATCCTGCATACCTCTTAAACAGCCTGCGGCACTCACTTGCAATGCATCCATCAACTGATATGCCATTGCAAACCAGAGTAAATACATCGCAACAGGAGCTACGTTTAAGTCTTGAGTATAAATCGAGATAATTTGTTCGCGGCCTAGAGCAATAAAAGTCATGGTTAATATGGCAAAAAATATTGCTGTGCTGAGACCAATTTTTTGTACTTGGTACATCGAAGCCCAGTTCTTTTCACCATAATACGTTCCCACACGGATGGTTAAGGCAATGGCTAGTGAAAGCGGAATCATAAACAGCACAGAGGTAACGGAAATTGCGACTTGGTGTGCAGCAATAAACACCTCACCCAGCGGGCTAAGGACCAATGCACCTGTACTAAAAATGCTAATCTCAAAGAACACAGCTAAACCGATCGGTAGACCAAGCTGTAAAATTCTTTTAACTAAAGCCATATTAATTTTATCAAATCGGCCAAAAATAGACGTGTTTTGATAAGCTGAAGCTTTATAAATATATCCTGCTAAAGTGATCAACATGAGCCATTGTAAAATGGCGGTTGCAAAACCACAGCCAGCGCTACCTAATGCAGGTATTGGCCCTAATCCATGCATAAAGATCATGTTAAGAGGAACCAATACAACTAAAGCTAATAGGCTAATAGCTGTGACAGGGCGTGGATGGCCTAATGCTTCTGAATAGCCACGTAGCGCTGCGTACATAGTCACAGCTGGCATACCTAAACCAATTGCATGCAAGAACAAGCTTGCTTTAGGTCGTAAGCTCTCTGGTACGCCGAACACATGCAAGAAAAACGGCATAAGCTGCAAAATGAGCATTGCCAGTACACCTAAAATGACAGCAACCCACAATGACTGACGAACAACGACGGGGATCTGCTTAGTATTTCTTGCGCCTTTTGCTTCAGCGACCAAAGGTGTTGTTGCAATCATAATGCCGCTGAACAGGAGCATGATTGGAACCCATAAACCGACCCCTACAGCAATTGCTGCTAAATCGGTTGCAGATAAATGCCCAGCCATAATAGTATCAATTAACCCGAATCCTGCTTGAGCAAACTGGGTAATTAAAATCGGTAGCATTAAGTGGAAGAGTTGTTTTAATTCAGCCCGAAAAGATGTGACATTCGACACAAAAGGTACTCTTTTTAAATATAAAAAATGAAGCTAACGCTGCAAAGTGAGTACCACACCAACAAAGATGATGACTCCACCAAGAAACCGTTGCCATGTAACAGGTGTCTTTTCTGTGCCCAACCAACCAAAATGATCAAGTAACATTGAAATAACGATTTGCCCAAAAACGACTAGCCCTGTAAAGGTTAAAAAACCAAGCTTAGGTGCAGTATAAATGCTCATGCTGATTGCATAAACCCCAAGAAATCCTCCAGTCCAAAGAAGCCATGGAATATTTGATATTTCACTTAAAGAGGGCTTCTCGGCACTTTGAAAGAAAACCATAATTGCTAAAACAATAGTACCTATGAAAAATGATAATAAAGCTGCTTGTAAGGGTGAGTGTAGTTGCTCGCGCAGTTGAGCATTAATTGCGGTCTGAAAAGCCATGGCAACACCGATTCCCATAGCTAAGGGTAAGATCAGGAAAAGTTGACTAGAGAATTTCATCATTTTTATCAGTATTTAAGAATGTTTAAATTTAGTCTAAAGCAATTAAGGTATGTTTTCATAAGCCCATTGATGCAGTCATGTTAAAATAGAAATATTGTGTAAATTGGACCTGCTCCTTGGCCGTATTAAACCCTGCTTCTATTCCTCTATCTTTATATATCCATATGCCTTGGTGCGTGCGTAAATGTCCATATTGTGACTTTAACTCGCATGCAGTACCAGACGGAGCACTTTCGTCAGAACTTGAGCAAACCTATTTAAAAGCATTGGTCGCCGACTTTGAAACTCAACTAGAGATGGCACAGGGACGTCCGATCCATAGTGTGTTTATTGGTGGTGGAACCCCTTCACTGATTTCGGCCCAGGGTTATGTATGGTTATTTGCAGAACTTAAGTCATTGCTTAAATTTGAAGATGGCTGCGAAATTACCTTAGAGGCAAATCCGGGAACGGTAGAGCATGACCCCTTTGCAGGGTATTTAGAGGCAGGCATTAACCGCTTATCGATAGGTGTTCAGAGCTTTAATACAGATCATTTGCAAAAACTTGGACGTATTCATTCTGCAAACAATGCAATTGAAGCGATTCAACAAGCAAAGCAGGCTGGTTTTAAACGAGTAAATGTAGACTTAATGCATGGTTTGCCTGAGCAAACGCTAGAGCAGGCGCTCTATGATCTCAAGCTTGCTGTAGAAAGTGGCGCAACACATATTAGTTGGTATCAACTTACCATTGAACCGAATACCGTTTTCTTCCGTACTCAACCCGTTTTACCGCAAGATGAAATGCTTGAAGACATTCAAGAGCAGGGTGAGGCATATCTTAAGGCAAATGGTTTTATAAATTATGAAGTTTCGGCATGGCGTAAAGAGCTGCCTTCAGCACATAATTTGAATTATTGGGAATTTGGTGATTATCTTGCGATTGGGGCAGGTGCACATGGCAAAGTGACACGACCAGATGGTGTGTATCGTTTCCAAAAAACTCGTTTGCCAAAAGACTATTTAGCTAAGGTTCCTGCTGAACATTTGCAAATGAAAAAGATTGAGGTAGAAGAGCTACCTTTTGAATTTATGATGAATGCTTTACGTCTAAATGATGGGGTAAAAGCTGAATTATATGAACAGCGTACAGGCTTAAGCTTAGATCATTTAAATGAGGTACTCACTTCACTGCGAGCTAGAAAGCTACTGGTAGAGGATAGTTCTCGTTTGGCTTGTACAGAGCAGGGACATATTTTCTTAAACTCGGTACTAGAAGAGTTCTTGTAAGAAGCAAACTAAAAAGCCGCATTATCAAATGCGGCTTTTTTGATTTTAGCGAGTAGTGTAGCCACCATTTGCAAAAATTGTTTGGCCGGTAATCCACCAACCATCGGTTACCAAAAAACGAACTAATGGCTCAATATCTTCAATTTTGGTTAATCCACCTAAAGCTGAAGCTGATTTGTGGTAAGCCACTGCCTCGGCAGATTCCTGTCCATAAAAGAATGGTGTATCCATTGGGCCAGGGGCAACAGCAGTCACAGAAATCTGACGATCACCAAATTCTTTTGATGCAGCGCGAGTGTAATGCTCAACAGGTGCTTTTAAGCCTTCATAGGTTGAATACAGCCCAGTGTAAGCTGCAAGAAGAGAAGTCACGATTGAACAGATCTTGCCGCCATCATTTAAATGACGACCCGCCGATTGAATAAAGAAGTAGGCAATTTTTGAGTTGATATCGCTCATGCTATCAAACTCTTGTTCTGTGGTGTCTAAAAACGATTTCTTTAAAACCTTTCCAACTGTATTAATGGCAATATCAATTCCGCCAAAATGCTGCTTAGTATCTAAGAAGAGCTTTTCAATATTATCAATATCCGTTAGGTCTGCTTGAATTAAAACAGCGTCTGCACCGAATGCAGTTACATCTGAGAGCGTCTGTTCTGCATCTGCTTGAGTTTCAGCGCTATTGTAGTGAATTGCAATTTTTGCACCTTGTTCTGCAAATTTACGGCTAATAAGTCCACCTAAGTTTTTTGCACCGCCCGTAATCAGTACAACTTTATCTTTCAGAGTATGAGTTGTCATGATGATTGTTCCTATGATGACTTGTTTTAATGTGTTTTTAGTCTAGATTGGCGGTAATTTTTGATCAATTATGCTAGTTTGGTTTAACTATTCAGAAAATACGAACAATTAAATGGATCGGTTGCAGCAATTTTTTATTTTTTCAGAAGTCGCTAAACGACAAAGCTTTAGTGAGGTAGCAAATCAGCTTGATTTACCTCGCTCTACAGTAACGAGTGCAATTCAACAATTAGAAACTCACTATGGTGTTCGGTTATTTCACCGAACTACGCGCAAAGTAAGCCTCACTCAAGATGGACAAAGAATATTGCCTGAATGTCAAAACCTATTGTTTGACTATGAACAGCTTGAACAACTCATACAAACGCAAAAGCAGCATTACCGTGGCACGCTAAAAATTTCAATGCCCAGCCGAATCGTGCATCAAGTGATTATTCCTGAACTTCCCGATTTTTATAGCCGCTATCCAGACATTCATTTACAACTAAATAGCTCAGATGACATGACTGATTTGATCGAGAAGGGAATTGATTGTGTTGTTCGGGTGGGGCGGCTAGAGAATAGTAGTTTAATCGCGAAGTTCGTCGGTAACTTGATTATGGTGAACTGTGCAAGTCGCCATTATTTAGAACAATATGGTATTCCTGAACAATTAGAAGATTTGTCTCAGCACAAACTCATTAACTACGCAGGAGCCGTAGGAGAAAAACAGGGCATATTTTTATATCAAAATGGAACAGTAATGATCGATAGTGCTTTAAGTGTAAATAATACAGAAGCCTATGTTGCGGCAGCTTGTGCTGGCTTAGGGATTATTCAACTTCCATACTACGATGTTCAGGATAAAATAGAGCAAGGAACTCTGGTTGAAGTGCTAAGTACACATACGGCTCAATCTTTGCCACTCAATATTTTGTATCCGAACAGAAGTTATATTCCTAAACGTTTAGAAATCTTTATGAATTGGGTTAAAGACATTTTATATAAGAAATGCATCGTCATCTTTTAGTCATGAAACTAAAATAAGATAACAATAAAAAAAAGCCTCTCGCAGTGAGAGGCTTTTTAGAATTTGGTGGGTCGTCCGCGACTCGAACGCGGGACCAACGGATTAAAAGTCCGCTGCTC